>JBNAWO010000094.1:0-10095 GCA_049699815.1 Ignavibacteria bacterium
TTTTAGGATATTTTGAAGTGTTTTAATGGAAAGCAAAGAGCATTCTTGTGCTATTTCTTATCCAGAATGGATATCCAGTTCAATTTTTAAGCCTAAAAGGTAAGATATTTAATATAATTTTAATCATATGAAATTATACTAAAATTTTTTAATAGCCATTCAAAAATTATGTAAATAGGGAAAATGCATTTAAGCTAATCTGGTTCAATGATTTATTAGAGAAATAATAAGATGAACTGATGTGATGGTCATTTTGAAAATCTTTTTTGTGCTGATAAAATTTATTCTTTGTTATTATTCATATTAAAGTAGACTTATTAAAAAATGCATTGTATATGAAATTTGAACCTTACATAATTTTGATGATTTAATAAAAAAATTTTGACTTATTACATTTATTCTCTTGTGATTGTTTTTCTTAATATCAAGAGCTCGATCCAAATTTATTGAGATTAAATTCCTCTTTTAATTAATCTTTTTATAAAATTCATTAATCGAAATTTTCAGTTTCTACACTCTTTATATCCTTAGCTAATTTTATTATTTTAATTTGATCAAAATAATAGAAAGGATAATTAATAATGAAGAGAAAAATTTTTCTGTTACTCATTCTATTTTTTGCTTTTCAAAATCTCTACTCACAAGAAAAAGTCCGTGTTTTCCTTGACAGCGTATATTCAAATGCTGTAGGTGGTTACAAAAGATTTAATGTCATTTTACCGAAAGATTATTTCAAAACTGATGAAAGATATAAAGTTGTTTTCTTATTACATGGATATAGCGGCGATCATACAGATTGGATAAATCGAACCAGCCTTGTTCAATATTTATCAAATTACGCATTTGTCGTTGTCACTCCAGAAGCAGATAACAGTTGGTACACAAATTCTCCTATTCTAAAAAACAGAAATTATGAAGATTATATAATCAAAGAATTAATACCATATGTAGAGAAAAGATATCGGGTAATTTCAACTAAACATGGAAGAGCAATTGCTGGATTATCAATGGGCGGTTATGGTGCAATTAAATTTGCAATGAAGTACCCACATTTGTTTTATTATGCTGGTTCGTTTAGCGGTGCTTTCAGGTGGCCCTCATTAATTGAAAAAAATAGAAATCTATTAAATCAAAGTCTTAAAGAAGCATTCGGGGAAAAACGAACAGAACATTGGGATAAAAATGATGTCCTCGTTTTAGTCGATAGTATTAACAGTGCAACCTTACCATATCTTTACATCTCTTGTGGTAAAGATGATCAACTCGAAGGGTTACTCGATTCGAATCGAAAACTTGTGGAAAAGCTTCAAAAGAAAGGTGCAATGTATGAATATCACGAAATGCCTGGTGAGCACAATTGGATCTTCTGGGATTTAGAAGTTAACAACTTTTTGAAAAGATTATCCGAGTACAAAATAATTAAATGAGGGATCTAAAATGGAAAAATCTAAATCACTTCTCATTCTTATTTCGCTTACAATATTTTCAATTAATTCAATTTTATTTGCGCAAATTGAGATTCCAAGAAACATTCTGGAAGCTTATAAAAAAGGGACTCGTTCTCTTGATGGTTCACCAGGTCCAAATTACTGGCAGAATTCTTCTGATTATACAATTGAAGCGATATTCATCCCATCAGAAAGAAAATTGGTCGGACGAGAAAAAATTATTTACAATAATAACAGTCCCGACACTTTGAATAGAGTTATTCTGAGAGTTTATCAAGATCTATTTAAAAAAGGTTCACCACGAGATTTTCAAATCAATGCAGCTGATGTTCACGATGGAGTTGTGTTGAAGAAACTATTTATTGAAGGAATAAAGATTAACTTGGATGATAAATCAAAAGTAAATCAATTCGGGACAAATCTTAATATTAAACTTGATTCCTCTTTGTTTATGTATCCAAAATCTCAAACACTATTCGAAATTGAGTGGGAATTGACAATTCCAAAATTTTCTAATATAAGAATGGGAACTTACGATTCGACATCGTTTTTTGTAGCTTACTGGTATCCACAAATTGCTGTTTATGATGATGTTTATGGTTGGGATGAGATCCCTTACACAGGGACAGTTGAATTTTATAATGACTTTAACAATTACGATGTAAAGATTTCTGTTCCAAAAAATTTCATTGTATGGGCAACTGGAGTACTTCAAAATCCACAAGAAGTTTTCAGTCCAGAGATATTCGAAAGATATCAACGAGCAAAAAACAGCGACACGGTCATTAGAATTATCACTTTAGATGATATTGAAACAAACAAACTTAAAACATCAAACAAAGAAGAAATCATTTTTCATTACAAAGCTCAATATGTCCCTGATTTTGCTTTTGCGTTAAGCGATCATTATCTCTGGGATGCATCAACGCTTGTTGTCGATAAGGAGTCTAATCGAAAAACTTTCATTTCCGCAGCTTACAAAAAGGAATCAAAAGATTTTTATGATGTTGCCAAAATTGCAAGGGATGTAATTTCTTTCTTCTCATTTGAATTCCCTCAAATTCCTTATCCTTATCCTTCAATGACAGTTTTCAACGGACAGGGCGGAATGGAATTCCCGATGATGGTTAATGATGGTTCAGTTCCAACTTATGCCGCTGCAGTTGGACTTACATCGCACGAAATTGCTCATACTTACTTCCCATTTTATATGGGAATAAATGAAAAAAGATTTGCCTGGATGGATGAAGGATTTGCTGTTATGCTTCCATTCGACTTACAGGAAAAATATGCACAAGGCGATGGACCCCGAGCTGGGAATGCAACTTCTTACGAAAACTTTGCAGGCTATGATGAAGAAATGCCGCCAATCACTCCTTCCTTTCTATTAAGTGGAAATTCATACAGAGTTGCTTCTTATAGAAGACCTGGATGTGCTTATGATTTTCTACGAGATTTGCTGGGTAAAGAAAAATTTATTTATGTTATGAAAGAATATGTGCGGTTATGGAATGGTAAACATCCACTTCCTTATGATTTCTTCAACACATTTAACAAATATGCTGGTGAAGATCTGAGCTGGTATTTCAAACCCTGGTTTTTCGAAAAAGGCGCTCCTGACCTTGCGCTTGAAAATGTAAAGCTTAGCAAAAATAAATTAAGTTTTGATGTTAAGAAGATTGGTACAATCCCGGTTCCTGTTGCGGTTAAAATACTCTTTGATGATAATTCAACTCAAGAACTATATGAAACAGCCAGAGTTTGGAAAAGCGGGAATAGAATCTCATTTGAATTAAAAGTTGACAAAAAACCACTTTCGATCGAACTTG
This sequence comes from Ignavibacteria bacterium, assembly GCA_049699815.1. Lineage (GTDB taxonomy): Bacteria > Bacteroidota > Ignavibacteria > Ch128b > Ch128b > Ch128b. The sequence goes on from JBNAWO010000094.1 coordinate 3,278, forward strand.
GTTCAAGAAAAATTCCAGATGTAGATAGAAAGAATAACGAATATTATTTCGACAAATAAAATTTTTTAAGCGGTGAACAATTGAGCCATTCAATCGTTCATCGCTTTTTGTTTTTATGAATTTTAAAAAATTAATTAATTATTTTTCTCACATCTTTAGTTCTAATTTAGGCGTATTTACCACACTAACATTTATCGTCTTTATTCTGTATTTCCAATCTCTTTCTTTTGATTTTGTTGCACTGGATGATTACGACTTAATTGTAAACAAACAACATATTCTAAGAGAAATAAGAAATTTTCCAATGTTGTTCCAGACTAATTTATTTATGTCAGAATCAGGAGCTTATTACCGTCCCGTTGTGATGCTCAGTTTTATGATTGATGCTTTGATTGGCGGAAAAAATCCATTCATTTACCATCTTTCAAATGTTCTTTACCATTTAATTGCATGTTTGTTATTGTTTGTTTTATTAAAAAACTTGATTGAATCAAATTTGAAGTCATTTGTTATGAGTTTATTTTTTTCAATCCACCCAGCGATAAGTCAGGCTGTTGTGTGGATTCCTGGCAGGAACGATTCCCTTCTTTTAATATTTTTGAGTCTTACTATTATCACACTAATAAAATCATTTACTAATAATTGGAAAGAGAAACTCTTCTTTCTTGTTGCAAGTCCAATCTTTTTTTTAGCGGCATTATTCACCAAAGAAAATGCTGTTTTGATACTTTTCTTTATACTTTTTTACTTAATATCCATAAGGGAAGAAGAATGGATTTTCAAGAAGATTATTCAACTTTTTTTGCTTTACATCATTCCGCTTATTTTATATTTCACATCAAGACTAAGAGCAGAGGTCGAAACTCCATCGACTGAATTTATAGTTATTACACTCACTGATTACCTCAAAGGATTAATTAGTTACTTTGGAAAAATATTTATTCCACTAAATCTGAGCGTTATAACTTTACCCGAAAACATAAATCCTTTTTATGGAATTTTATCACTTGTAATTTTTATTTGGATTAGCATTACTGGAATCAAGGATTTGAAAATTTATACATTTGGAATATTGTGGTTTATATTCTTTTTGATAAGTGGGATAACAGGATTGATAGGTTTTACTAATTTTCTTGATCACAGGCTTTATGTTCCTACCGTTGGAATTTTTATTTCAATAAGTCAATTAAAAATTTTTGAACGGTTAAACTCAAGCACAATCACTCTCATTTTAACTTTTTATTTTCTTACCTTCTTTTATTTGAATTTTAACCATACGAAAAAATTTTCTGATCCTTTAAATTTTTACCAATCAGCTGTGGAAAGTGCACCGCAATCATTCTTCACTCAACGTGGACTTGCAAATGTTTATCATCGATTAAAACAATATGATCTTGCTGAAAAACATTATCGAATTTCAATTTCTCTAAATCCTAATTCGGCAGAAACGTTTTTAAATATTGGAATAAACTTTAAAAAGAAGGGAATGCTAGATAGTGCCGAGCATTATTTTATCAAATCCATTCAGAAGAAGCCCAATCTTCCAATTGCGCACAATAATCTTGGGAATCTTTATCTGCAAAAAAATTTGATTGAACAATCAGAATTACATTTAACAAAAGCAATTCAAATAAATCCAGAGTATTTTGAGGCATATAATAATCTTGGTGTTCTTTTTGTCAGGCGAGGAGACGATACAACTGCTTACCAATTCTTCAGAAAATCAATTGAACTAAATCCATTCTTTGCTGAAGGATATTTTAATCTTGCTCTATATTTCTATAATAAAAATTTAATTGATTCAAGCCTCCATTATTATCAGCTAGCCATAAAAAATGGTTTTTCTGAGAATAATCTTTTGCGTGATAAATTGACAAGATGAGTTATACATTCCTCCTCTATTTTAATTTCAACTTAGGAAACCATTTACCAACTTTTTCCCTATATACTTCATAGTCTTTCAAATTTTTCATCATTAACTTCTCTTCGAGATTTGCTCGTGCAATATAAAGAGGAATTTCAAAAGCAATTGTAATTAAAAGAATAATCCAGTTAGCAAGTGCAATTCCTGCAAATAAGTCTTGCATAATTTGTGAAAAATAAAAAGGATGTCTTATCAATCTATATAATCCTTTATCCACCACTTTGTGATTTTTATAAATGACTAAATCTGGCGAATAAAACTCACCAAGTTGTTTTGCTGAGTAAATCTGAATCCAGGAGGAAAATGAGTAAATCAGTGCAGCAATAATTCTAATGATATTCAAAGTTTGATTATTTACTTCAATTCTTCCAATTCCAAACAATCCCGCAATTATCAATAAGAAGATTACAGCTGATACGAGCTTTGGTATGCCCTGTAAAAATGAATTTGCCTTAGTCAGTAGTGGTTGGAGTTTCTTCTTAAAAGAGAAACTTGCCAGTGGAATATTTGCCGAAAAAGTAAGGACAATGTTAATGACTATAATTAGATTGATTAAAATATCGTAATTCATTTTTCAAACCATTGTTTTTTCAAAATTAACAAAAGAGAAATAAACACTATGGTAATATTCAAAATATTTCATTAATTTTGTTGCCAAAGAATTAAGAACAATAACATTCTTAAGAGATAAAAAATGAATGAACAATTAACTTTGCTTATTGGAACAGCAGCCTCACTCGGTTTCATCCATACAATTTTTGGGGTTGATCATTATGTCCCATTTATTGCTTTATCTAAATCGCTCAACTGGACGAAAATAAAAACTATCTGGGTTACAATTTTATGTGGAATTGGCCATATCCTGTCAACTGTTTTGATAGGAGTCATCGGAATTGCTCTTGGTTTGTCTGTTTCAAAACTTGAATTAATTGAAAATGCAAGAGGAGAAATTGCTGGTTGGTTATTAATTGCCTTTGGTCTTGGATACACGATTTATGGATTGATTAAAGCAAAGCATAAGCATTCCCATAACCATTACCATTTTGAAGATGATGTTATTCACTCACATGAACATAATCATATATCTGTTGAACATAAGCATATTCACAAAGAACCTGAAAAAATTTCAACCTGGACATTGTTTATAATCTTTGTATTTGGTCCTTGCGAAGCTTTAATCCCTGTTTTAATGATCCCAGCTGCTCAACACAGCATCAGCGGTTTAATTATAGTGATCTTGATTTTTGGTTCGGCAACAATTTTGACCATGCTTTTTATGGTCATAATGGGTCTTTACGGAATTGAAATTCTTCCACAAAAGAAACTTGAAAAACACATTCACACAGTTACTGGTTTAACTATTCTTTTCTGTGGAATTGGAGTCCAATTTCTCGGGTTATGAAATTTTATTCTGACTTTTCCTTGATAAAAGTCGAAGCCAGAATTGATATTGTAATTGTAATAGCAATTACGCTGAGTGAAATATAAATTGGAATGTGATAAAAATCCGAGATCAACATCTTAATACCGACAAAGAATAAAAGAAAAGCAATTCCGTATTTAAGATATCTAAACAAACTCATAATCCCTGCAAGTGCAAAGTAAAGAGCTCGAAGCCCAAGTATCGCAAATATGTTTGATGTGATGACAATAAATGGATCCCTTGAGATTGCAATCACTGCGGGAATTGAATCAATGGCAAAAACTATATCAGTTGATTCAATCAGTAAGAGAGTTAAAAAAAGATTTGTAATGTAAAATTTACCTTTTTCTTTTATAAAAAATTTGTGAACATTATCTGTCTTTACCGGAAAGAACTTTGACGCAAGTCTCACAAAAAAATTTTTCTCAGGTTCGATCTTTTTCTCTTCCGTAAAAGCCATTTTATACGCTGTATACAGCAATATTACTCCAAAGATATAAATTACAATTTCAAATTTTTGAATGAGTGCAACACCTGCAAGGATGAAAATTATTCTAAAAAAAATCGCACCTAAAATACCCCACTTTAAAATATGAGGTTGATCTCTGTCCTCAATTCCCATAATTGTAAAGATCATAATGAACACAAAAAGATTATCAACCGAAAGTGATTTTTCAATTAAATACGCTGCGAGAAATTCCATTGCCTTTTCGTGTCCATTCGGAAATTTGAAATAAATTGAAATATTATAAAGAAATGCAACACCAATCCAAACAGCACTCCAGATCAATGCTCTTTTAATCCCGAGTTTAGTCTTTCTGTGATCTGTAAACCACAGATCTATTGCCAGCATAATTGAAACCACTACAACAAAAATTATCCAGTACCAGAGTTGTGTTGTCATTCTTCAACCTTATTTTTACAAATTTAATTAAATGATTATCAAATTAAGGTGAAAAGTTTTTAGCATAATTCTTTATATTTCAACTATCAATATTTAAATTCTTAAATGATTTTACATAATTAAAAAGTTCTTAAGTATTGAATGCGTAAAGCCATCTTAATGTTTTCAAAAGGATTGGATAGTTTACTTGCTGGGAAAATAATTCAATCTCAAGAAATCGAAGTTATTCCAGTTACTTATCTTACTCCATTTTTCAATTGGAAATATTTCGAAGATCCTGATGCTTTTTATATATATTGCAAATTACAAGGATTTGAAAAAAGTATTTTGATTGATTTAACAGAAGAGTATTTAAAAATTCTACAGAAACCTAAGTACGGTTTTGGGAAATATGCAAATCCTTGTATTGCTTGCAAGATTTTGATGTTTACAAAAACAAAAAAACTCTTAAAAGAGCTTAACGCAGATTTTATCATAAGTGGTGAAGTGCTGGGGCAAAGGCCAAAGAGTCAAAACAAATGGGCAATGGAGATTATCAAAAAAGAATCGGGAGTTGATGATCTCTTAGTTAGACCTTTATCAGCAAAAGTTCTTCCAGAAACTTTGCCTGAAAGATTGGGCTGGATTGATAGAGAAAAATTATTTGGATTACAGGGCAGAGATCGAAAGTTTCAACTTGAACTCGTCGAAAAATTTGGAATAAAAAATTTTTCCACTCCAGCTGGCGGATGCCTTTTAACTGATCCACAAATTGGAACAAGAATCCTAAAAATCCTTGGTGAAAATAAACCACTTAATGCATTAACATCACAATTATCAGTTCTTGGTAGACATTTCATTGATGAAAAATATTGGATTGTTCTTGGAAGAAATGATGAAGAAAATAAAAAGATAGTAAAGATAGCAAATGGGAAACTTCCACTTTTTACATTAACTGAGCCAGCACCAGTTGCGGTAATTATTCAGGGCAATATCAATCAAAATGAGATTAAAGAATTACTTTTAAAATTTTCAAAAAAAGCCCAGAGTAAAATTAAAGAGGGTAAAAGCGTTGAGGTTATCCCATCACGCGAGGAAGAGTTTTTAGATTAATTTTTGATTAAGAAAAATTTATAAGAATAGGAATTAATTCTTCCTTCCAAATTAAATCTAAATTTAATCAAGTAAATTTTTTTAAATACTTTTTCATCATCTGATTGTTAATTCACTTAAACTTGTAAATTCTTGTTCAGTCACAATTTGAAATTAAGTTTATTGTTTTGTAAATAAACCCAAAATTGGAGTGACAATGAAATTATTTCAAATTTATCTTCTTTTCTTAATTTCCTTAGTAAATCTATTAAACTCTCAACCTGAATTAAAATCAGAGAAAAAAGTTAATCCTACACCAGGTAGGCTGTTCTCAATCCAGACAGCAGATGTTCTAAATTCACTTGATCTTTCTTTATATGTTGGTGGATCATTTGGACTGGAAAATTCAGATGGTTTTCTTGGTTCAGTAGCATTTGGTCTTGGTGGTTATGGAGATATTGAAGTAAGTACGGCAAGTTTGCTCGGTTCAATTTTTGGTAAAACGGAAAATTTTGCTTCAATCGCTTTGAAAGTTAAAATTTTGGGTGAGACTGATTACATTCCGGGATTTGCCATTACTTTAAGAACCAACAATGACTGGTATCCCTCATCTAATTTTGATTTGATAGAAAAAAAACCGGAGCTCACCAAATTTGGACTTCGAAGCATTACATACGAAACAAGAATTACTCATTTAATCATTTCTATGTCCAAAAAGATGAATGAGATTTCAAGAGTTCATCTCGGTGGGGGAATAGGAGACCTTCGTCACAAAAATCTCAAATCTTATTTTGTTGATTCATTTTTCATCGATGAGAGTGAAAAAATGAATCTCACCTTTTATGGCGCAATTGGTTTTGACTTTCAATTAAGTGAGATAACCAAATTAATTTTTGAAGCTCAAACTATTCCATATTTCAAAGTTAATCCAAAAACAGGTTTGATCTCGCCATATTTGCGAAAAGTTTTTTCAGCGGGATTAAGAGTCGGCATAAACAACTGGCTTTTGATTGACAGTGGTTTTCGTTATCAGGATAATTATCGTGGACTTGCTGATACAGAAATCAAACTTTCCCTTCAAGCATTTATAAATTTAATAAGTAAAAAATAAAAACTGGTGGAAGGTCAAAAGTTAAAACTAAAAATTAAATATTTACTTTTCGGCCTATATCTGTTTTTGTGCACAATTCAGAGTATTGGAGAAAGACCCCGAGATAATTTTAGTCAGAAAAGAATTTTAAGATAAATATGAATCAAGCAATTTTTTCAGTAGAAAAAATAAAATAAATTTTTGCAATTTCAGCGAATTCTCAGGCTATATAAAAATTATTTAATCTATTTAAATAGCCTTTTTAATTTGTTTTCATTAAAAGTAATTTATGCCAACTCGCAATCAATTTAATTTTTTTCATTTGTTCAATCTTTATTTTTTTACAAAATTTGTTTCAAAAACCTACAAAGTTAGAGAGCATCATGAAGAAAATTTTTTTAATTGT
>JBNAWO010000095.1:0-1897 GCA_049699815.1 Ignavibacteria bacterium
TCGCCTTTCAATATCTTAACTCGCATATTGATATTGAAGGTGACCTGAGCTTGAGAAGATTGAAAGTCAGTTGCATAATATCTTGGTTGAATTTGATATCCACCAAAATAAACAGTTGAACCTGAACTATATTGTGTAGCCACTCCAGTTACATTTACAGGATAAGTTGGTTCAGGTTGACCATCAATGTCAGTATCTCTATCAATTCTCATTGTAACAGAATCAGCACCTTGATACATTGTCATATTAGCATCCTGGTTTGCAGCAGGCCAGGCAACTGAAAAAGGTGATTTAGTTAGGTTTAACATTTTAATAAGTTTACCTTCGTAAGCTTCACCATTAGAATTCAATTGTGCTGCTGTTACAACTTCAGGTTCTGGTAACCAGGCATTTTTCTTAATAACTCTTAAATCAGTCATATTGACAGTTAAGGGAACAAGCTCAGTTAATCCACGGAATTGATCCAACTTACCTGTGACAATTACTGAATCTCCCAGATCTAAATTAACAACAACTGCTGCTTTGTAAAGATTAATACCTGCAGTATGATCTTGAATATAATATGAAGTCCCGGGGGTTGTTGCGCTTAAAATATAGTTCGGTGTAGTTACAACTCCAGTAACTGTGACTGTATCACCTGAAACTTTCAAATCGGGTATACCATCGTTATTAGCATCAACGCGAGCTTGTGCGATTGTATAATACATTACCCTATCAAGAATTACTAAAGGAATTCTCCCACCAATACCATTTGAATAAACGACTTCTTTTTTACCGTCTTTATCCACATCAGCAATGTTGATTATGTCGTATCGTAATCCTGGTTGAGTAGGATCAATTTTACTATCGATAATCGACATTTCATAATTTGCTGGATTTGTAATATCCCCACCTTTATATTTTAGCCTCAAAATTGCACCATCTGGATTTGCATCTCTTGAACCGAAAACAAAATCTAAATATCCATCTCCATCAAGATCACCATAATCTCCGCCATAAAGTCTTCCATTCGCTCCTACTAAAGAAGTAAAATCACCGACTACATTTGTTGAGAAAGTTGTATCGCTGGTTGCCTGCAATAAATAAGCTTTAGCAGTTCCAACACTCCAGCCAGCAACAATTACTTCTTTCGTTCCATCATTGTTTAAGTCAACTACAGAGGCAGATTTCCAGGAACCACCAGGCACAACATTCGCCTGACCAGTTTTAGCTTTCCATTGTCCTCCTTCTAAAAGAACAGGAGTAACAGTTCCATTTGAATGGATAAGATAAATTTTACCATTCAAAATAAATAAATCATACAAAGTGGATGAATTAATAGTTTGTCCTAAACCATTTCCTTCCCAGGTCCAGGTTTCTGTTCCACCGCCAAGATCTGGTATATCACTTACAGAAATTACTCCAAATCTTTCGCCTGCAACACGACTAACAAAAATGACTTCCTGTTTGCCGTCATTATCGATATCCTGTACGAACCAGCGGAATGGTCTTAAGTTATACATATCAGCAACGCCCATATTCCACTTTGCGTTTGGTAGATAATTTCCAGTTCCATCAGGAACACCGAGCACATCACTACCATCACCTTTGACTTCAAAAACAACAATTCTTGGTGGATTTGGATTTTGTGTCGCATCTGTGAAATTTACAGGTCCCCAGATAACTTCTTTCTTACCATCACCATCTAAATCACCAATTGCAAGAGCGGGCCAGGTATTTTGAAGTGGAATGTTTAGTTGGGCACGCCAAACTGTATCCCATTTGGTTCCATCAAATTCAAATTTATAAATTCTTGGAACCAATTCACCCGGACCAGAGTCATCCCAGTTGTTATTTACTGCATAGATTTCAGTTTTACCATCACCATCAAGATCAACTCCTGAAACAGCGTTTCCAA
>JBNAWO010000095.1:1907-9912 GCA_049699815.1 Ignavibacteria bacterium
CAATGGTTGTTTGACGAACAAATTTTTCTTGTTGTGCGAAAAGAAAATTAATCGCGATTACAAGAAAGATTGTTAAGAAAAGTGTTGTTGTTTTACGCATAGAGCTCTCCTTTATTTGTTATTTTTATTTTACTAAAGTCATCTTTTTTGTGATTTTGTTAGTGCCTTCAATTAAAGAGTAGAAATAAGTTCCTGATGCAAGCTTTGAAGCATCAAAAGTGACTCTATAAGTTCCCGCATCAAATTCGGAATTCGAAATTAATTCTGTTATTACCTCGCCAAGGGAATTATAAATAACTAACGAAACTTTAGATTTATCTATTAAAGAAAATTCAATAGTTGTTTGTGGATTGAAAGGATTTGGATAATTCTGTTTAAGATCAAATTTCTGTGGAAGAATGTCAGTTTTTTCAACATTTAAAATTGTGATTGGTATCGTAGGAAGATCAAAAGTATGAACCCATTTATCAACAGTCCAACCATAATATGAAACAGTGTAAACATTAAATTCACTATCACAATCTACTCCATAAAGAGAAGTATAACCGGAAACATTTCCTTGTTTTCCATCATCACCGCGATTATTATAAGCACCTGTAATGTAGAAATTCCACAAAGCGGCATCAATTGTATCAATCTTTTCACCAGTATTTGGATTTACAAAATATAACCTACCATATGGATATGAGCTACTACCACCTAGCAAAGTATCGCAGGCAACTAATAAAATATTTTTCTCTGGCATAAATTTTAGATTGAGCGGGCCCGGTCTTTTAGTTGTATTTGGGATTGTATCGTCTACAGTAAAATTAAATCCATTATAAAGTGTATAACCTTGAGTTGGACTACCAATGTAACAATAAACTTTTCGTTGTGTGTAATTAGAAACATAAATCAATCTACCATCTGGAGACGCTGCAACACCTCTAATGTAACCTAACTCAGGGACAGTAATTGTTTGCAAAGGTTGTGAAAAATGTAATCCTCCCCAACCTGCATCATTCTGAATTGAATTGTAAACTAAAACTCTTCCATATTCATTGGTTTCATTTCCTTCTTTTGTAACATATACACGCCCTTCAGCATCAACATCAATTCCGAAAATTGGTTTGTTATCTACAGTTGCCATGCGATATTCTGTTGAATAAACTGAATCCATCCCTAATTGAAATACGAGTATGTTTCTTTCAACAGTATCATTATTGGCAACATAGATATAATTATTTGGCCCAGCAGCGATATCCCAGGGACTTAACATTTCCACAACATCAAAACCACTGATCCATTGCATTCTGAAACCACCAACTCCAGAAGTTCCATAGCCATAAGTTCCTAATCGTCCATTTGAAGAATCAGCATTTCTATAGCCTACTAAATACGCCGTATTATTAGACGGACGATTGATAACAGCTACAAAGGTATTTGGTGCAAATACTGCAACACTCGCAGTATTGTAACCGGTTGCATTTGCATCGGGATGATCCCAGGTTGCGTAAGCACAATACCATGATGAATCCCAGATCACCTGGGCTTTTAGATTAAAGACTAAGCTTAAAAAGATGAAAATGATTGGTAAAAGTTTTTTCATAAAGCCCCTCTCTTATTAATTTGTTTGATGTATAATGAATTTCTCATCATTCTTAAATTTAAATTACATAAATCTTTCTAAAAATCAAGTAGAACTTTAGTTAAAAAATTTTAAACAATAATACGATGAAATTTTTGTCATGAAGTTATTGAGTTTCTAAAACATCATACTTAACTTAGTTTAAAAAATGAGGATTTTACCTAAAAAATATTTTGTTAATAAAATCCTGAATATAGCTCTTCCAGCGCTTGCGGGTTTATCGAGTCATATTTTGATTTCAATTGTAGATACAGCAATGGTTGGCAGACTTGAAAATGCAAAAGAAAATTTAGCTGCGATGGGGCTAGGGGTTCTTGCAACCTGGGCAATTGTAAGTTTCTTCTCTAGTTTTAGTACGGGGACTCATATTCTGGTTGCAAGGAAAGAAGGTGAAAGCGACTATTCATCCTGTAAAAAAATCTTGAATGTCTCTTTAATACTTGGTTTTTTGACTGGACTATTTTTTGGCTCATTAATCTTTCTACTTGCACCTCATTTTTCTTATTTAATTGCAAAAGATCCAAACGTAGAGAAATTAACAAGTGATTATATCAGTTTTAGATTTTTGGGACTACCTTTTTTTTTAATGATTGTTGCATTTCGAGGATTTTTCTTTGGAATTGGTCACACAAAAATTTTTATGTTCTCAGGAATAATATTAAATGTAGTTAACATTTTCTTAAACTGGATTTTAATTTTTGGGAATTTGGGTGCACCTAAACTCGGATTGAAAGGCGCTGCACTTGCTTCTTCAATTTCAACTGTAATGGATTTCTTTTTTTATCTTTACGTAACTTTCTTACCTTATTATCGAAAAAAGTATCGAACCAAAAAGTTTTTCTCTCTTGATACAGAAATCATTAAATCTATAATTAAATTTTCTTTGCCTGTGTCTTTCCAAAACATTTTTATCTTGATTGGATTTTTAATTTTTGTTGCAGTAATAGGATTTTACGGTACACTCCAGCAAGCTGCAACTCAAGCAGTAATTTCGATGATCTTTCTTGCCCTTTTACCTTGTTTTGCTTTTGGAATAGCTGCTCAAACTCTCGTCGGGAATAGTCTAGGAACAAATCAATTTAAGCTTGCCGAAACTTATGTCCTTGAAAGCATTAAATTATTAACATTTTTTACTTACATACTTGCATTAGTTTATATCTTCGTTCCGAATATTGTTTTACAAATAATCACAAATGACAAAACGATAATTCAAACTGCCTCATCAATTTTAAAAATTGCTGGTTTCTCACAAATTTTTTATGGTGTTGCAATAATACTTGCTTATTCTTTGCAAGCAATGGGCAATTCATTTTTTGTAATGAAAGCTGAAGTTCTTACAAATTGGTTTATATTTCTACCACTCGCTCTTCTTTCAAGTGCGGTTTTTCAGCTGGGATTTATTGTAACCTGGTTAAGCTTACCTATTTACATTATAATTTATTCTGTACTTCTCTTTAGAAAATTTTTAAGTGGAGATTGGAAGCTAATTGAAACTAATGTTAATTAATCTTTTTAGAAAGCTTATAGATTTCAGATTAAATATTTTAATTCTGACAATTTTATTCCTGACATTCAAGATTGCTTTTCTCTTTAAATCAAACTTCTGGATTTCATTAATAGGTGATGTAATTTCAATACCTATTGTGATCCTTGCTGTAAATAAATTCATCACATATCAGCAGAAAAGAAAATTCACTCAAATTCAATTACTTATTTTTTTTATAGGCATTGAGATACTTTTTATCCTTTTCTCAGAAACATCACTTTATTTTCTTGGACCGACAATTAAAAGTTTAAAGGAATTAGTCATCAAGCCTACCCTCTTTATTGGAATTCTATCAGGATTTTTCACATTGTCATATATCTTCTTCACATCTTTGATTTTAAGTATTTTAACTATTTTGTTTTTTAGTCGACAGAAAAAAAACATAAAAAATTATTATATCATTACAATCGTTTACTTTATTCTTTCATCACTTGGGTCAAATTTTGAAAAATACTATGATATTTTATGGATTAAATACACATTTGGAACTTTGACAATTGCATTCTTCATCGTTCTTACATACCTCAATAAGTGGGTAATTTATCTAAAGAGAAAAGAAAAATTAAAAGTAATCGGATTAAGCAATGCTCTTTTTATAATTATAATTATTTCATTTTCTCAGTCGGGCTCAAAGGAACAACTTGAGGAACTAATATCTATATTTTCGAGTTCGGTTGTAACTGCCTATAATTTAATTCTTGCAATGGCAACTGTTTACGCTATTGTTCTTCTAATCCTTACAATTTTTCAGCTCCCGGCAACTGAGGTAATCGAGAGAAAAACTTTTGAGATAGAATCTCTTCAAAATTTATCTCAGGTCATCTCGAAAGTTCTTGATATTGATGAACTTGTTTCTTTCATAATTAAAACAATTGAACAAATTACTCATTCAAATCTTGTCCAAATTTGTTTATTTGATGAAAAGAAAAATTGTAATTTTTACTTCAATAGTAATGATAGGAAAGAATGGATAAATAATTTCAACGAAAATTTTATAATTGAAAATAAGCAGCTAATGGAGGGGAAAAACTTAGAGATTAACATAACAACTCCTTCTTCTGAACTAAACTCAACTCATGAAAAAATTATTATCATCCCGCTTGCATATAATCAGGATTTACTTGGCTATATTTTAATTGGCAAAGACAAAAATTCATCAATTGATGAAACGGATTTAAACACACTTAAAAGCATTGGTGAATATTCAGCTATTGCAATTCAAAATTATCGCCTGTTGCAGAAGTCCATTGAAAAAGAAAGATTGGAGAAAGAGCTTGAAGTCGCAAGAGCAGTTCAGAAAAAATTAATCCCTGAGAAACCGCCATTCAATCATAAATTAGATATTGCTTTTGCTTTTATTCCAGCATTTGAAGTAGGTGGCGATTATATAGATTATTTTCAGATTGATGAAAACAATCTTGGTTTTATTATCGCAGATGTAAGCGGAAAAGGAATCTCTGCTGCATTTTATATGGCGGAAGTGAAAGGTATTTTCGAATCACTTTCTAAGATTCTTGTAAATCCAAGGGATATTTTAATTCAAGCAAATAATATTTTATGTAAAAGCCTGGATAAAAAAAATTTTGTAAGTGTTGTTTATGCAACAATTAATTTAGAGACTGGATTTGTCAAACTTGCAAGAGCTGGACACTGCCCAATTTTGTTTTTGAGAAATTCACAATTAAATGAGTTACTCCCGTCTGGAATCGCAATAGGTCTTGATCATAGCCATATGTTTGCAAAATATCTTGAAGAGGTTTCTATTCAACTTGAAAAAGATGATTTGCTTCTCTTCTATACTGATGGCGTGACCGAAGCAAGAAATCAATATTTTGAAGAATTTGGAACTAAGAAATTAAATGAAATAGTTAAAAACTTGAATAAATATTCCAGTCAAACTATAATTCAAAAAATTGTTGAAGAATTAATGGTATTTTCTAAAGAATATCCACAACACGATGATATTACTTTACTAGCAATAAAATATCGAGGAGATTAAAATGAACGAGTTTAATCTAAGTCAGAAAAGTTTTGAGGATATAAATATAATTGAATTAAAAGGTTATCTTGATGCCCATACAGCTCCACGACTTGAAGAGGCAATTTCAAATCTGGTAAATAACAATCAGTGCAAGATTGTCGTAAACTTTTCAGAACTAAATTACATAAGCAGCGCAGGACTTGGCGTATTTATGGCTTTCATTGAGACAGTTAGATCAAAAGGCGGAGACATAAAATTTACTGCAATGAATGATAAAATTTACAACATCTTCGACCTGATTGGTTTCCCAAAAATCTACGAATTCTATAAAACTGATGAAGAAGCAATTCAGCGATTTAAATTGAGCGAGAAATAAGTTGGTAGATACAAGACTAAAATCTTTTAAGAGTCAAACTAAAAATTTAATTCTCATTCGAGAATTCGTTAAGGATTTTCTTTCATCAAAAAAAATCTCAAACGAGGATATTGAGAAAATAATCCTTGCAATTGATGAAGCCTGCACAAATAAAATCAAACATTCTTATCAATTCGACGAAACAAAGGATATTATTATCAAATTAAAACTTATTAATAGTGAGTTCATAGCAGAAATTTCTGATTTCGGATTGCCTTTCAATCCAGAAAAGGTATCAGTTCCAAACCTGGATGAAAATTACATTAACAAAAAATCTGGTGGTTATGGGATTTTCTTAATGCGAAAATTAATGGACGAAGTCAACTTTGAATTCACTCCAACTGGTGAGAATAGAATTATCCTGAAGAAAAAAGTTAATTTTCAAAATGCCTGAGAATTACTTTCAGAATAAACCATCACTTCATCAACATCATCTCGAAACTTTGATCGAGTACACTCTCACATTAAATTCATTAAAAGATTTTAACAAAGTTGTAAACCATTTTTTGCTTACATTGATGGGGAAATTTTTGATTTCAAAAATTGCATTTTACATTTCAGATAAATCAAAACTTAAACTCGTTCAAAGTAAAGGAATAAACATTGACGAAAAATTTTATGAAGTTGAATTTTCTGATTTTAAAATTCAGGATAATTCTTTAATTACTGAGCTTAAAGATTACCATTCTCTAAACCACTTCAAAGAAATTAGAATTGAGAAAAAGCTTATTGGGCTTTTTTTCTTTAGTTTTCATTCATTTAAAAATAACTTTAATGACAATGAAGTCAGCCTTTTTGAGAGCATAATTTCCTTAACCTCCGTTGTGATTGAAAACTTAATGATGATTGAAAATCTGAATGAAATAAATAGAATACTTCAGACAAAAATCTCACAGACTAAATCTTTGTTCGAACTAAGTAAAGAATTTTCTTTGCTATTAAACGAAACCGATGTCTATAAATTTTTGAGTTACACTGTGATGGGCAATTTTATGACTAACAAATTTGCGTTGATCGGCGTCAATGAGAAACAAAAAGTTATTATTGGTTCAAATTTCGATAATGAAAAATTTCAGAATTTTATTGACGAGCTCGATATTAATTCAATAGATTCCTCAATTTTTTTAGAAAAATTCAACTCAAACGATAAGATTCAGAGAATGGGAATTTCTTTAATCATTCCCCTGGAAATGAAGAATAAAACCACCGGTTTAATGATCTGCGGCGAAAAAATGACAAAGCATTCATTTACTCCAGATGAAATTGAGTTTTTAGAATCACTGGGAAGTATTGCTGCCATTTCTCTTGAAAATATCAGACTATTTCGCGAAATGTTAGAAAAACAAAAAATTGAAGAAGACATAAGAATTGCAAAAGAAATTCAAAAAAATTTTCTACCAAAAAGTTTTCCAAAATCAACTACATTTGAAATTTTTGGGATGAACTTGCCATCTAAAAAAGTTGGTGGTGACTATTTCGATTGTTTCAGAATTAATGAAGAGAAAATTGTAATCCTGATTGCAGATGTAGTAGGAAAAGGAATTCCCGCTTCTCTCATAATGTCTAACCTTCAAGCGATGATTAAAACAATTTGTAGTAAACATTTCGAAATTAGAGAAGCCACTCGTGATATTAATAATTTGATGAGAAAAAATTTAAGCATCGGAAATTTCATCACATTCTTCTGGGGAATTTTAGATGAGAAAAACAAAACCTTAGAGTATGTAAACGCCGGGCACAATCCACCATTTTTAATCAGACATAATGAAGTCATAAAACTTGCCAAAGGTGGGATCATTCTTGGTATTATGGATTTAGCCAGCCCATACGATAGTGAAACTATAAAACTTTGTAATGGTGACTTAATCTGTCTTTACACCGATGGGTTCATTGAAGCAACCAATGAGAATGAAGAAGAATTTACTGAATTAAGATTCCGTGATAGATTGATGAATTATAAAAATCAGCCTCTTGAGATTATCACAAATAAATTGATTGACGAAATTTTATCTTTCTCATTTAATCCAAATGAAATTGATGATTTAACAATTCTATTAACTCGAGTAATTTAATTATCCTTTAATCTCCAAAATCAAAAACTCGTTATAAATTTTTAAATGAATAGAAAAATTTCCCTGGGCATTTATTTATTTTTCAACTCTAATTTTATAATAACCGATTAATCCAACAGAAGAAAGAATAAAAGTCGACACAAGAAAAATAGGTCGAATTCCTAATTGAGAAGCTAACAATCCACTTAAAGTTGGGCCTAAAAGATTTCCAAGAACCTGAGCACTGCTTGCAATTCCCATAATTCCGCCTCGTCTTTCAATATGAGAAATTAAACTCACAAGGGTGTAAAGAACCGGAAGTAAACCTCCTAATGCAAGTCCCAAAATTGCTCTTACAAAACCAAGTAAATACGGGCTGTAAATA
>JBNAWO010000096.1:0-9746 GCA_049699815.1 Ignavibacteria bacterium
TACGCGAGGAAATCCGCCGTCACGAGTATCTCTACTACGTGCTGGACCAGCCCGATTAAATCATAGTGCGAATTTTGTACTAATGGAGGATGATGGCAAAATTAGGGTTGCTGTTATAAATGGAAAAATTGTGAAGCTTGAATAAGAACTAATTGTGGAATTAATGAGAACTAATAATTAGCCTATATCCATAAATTTTTTACTCAACCAAATTATTTTTATCTTTGCGTCAAAATTAAAAATAAAAATGAAGGGTATTAGATGAAAAGGACATTTCAACCGAGTAAAATAAGAAGACGAAGAACACACGGATTCAGAGCTCGAATGAAATCAAAAGACGGAAGAGCAGTTCTAAAAAGAAGAAGAGCTAAAGGAAGAAAAAAATTAACTGTTAGTGACGAGAAATAAATATTTTGCATCGTTTTCGCTTCCCAAAAAGTGAAAGAATCAAATCAAAAAAAATTTTTGAAAGAACATTATTATTTGGAAAGAAAATTTATTCAAGCAGTCAAAAGATTAAGTGTTCTTTCGTCATTGAAGAGCTGAATCCAGTAATTCCCGATAAAAGTTTAATTCAAGTTGCTTTCGCAGTAAGCAGGAAAAGTGGAAAAGCTGTCTGGAGAAATAAATTAAAAAGAATTCTTCGGGAAATTTATAGATTAAATAAGCATACATTGCTTGATAACTTAAAAAAACGATCATTGAAACTTTCTTTTATAGTTTCATCACATAAATTAAATGAGAAGAATGTACCAAAATTGAAGTTGCGTGATATTGAAAAAGATGTATTAGAAATTTTTGAAGCTATAAAGAAGGAAATCGATAAAAAATGAAATATTTGTTCATATATCTTATAAAGTTCTATCAGAAATTTATTTCTCCAATTTTTCCACCTTCCTGCAGATTTTACCCGACTTGCAGTCAATATTCTATTGAAGCATTTCATAAGTACGGAGTATTCAAAGGATTTTACAAATCCGCATGGCGGGTATTGAGATGTAATCCGTTTAACAAAGGCGGTTATGACCCGTTAGAATAAATATTAAAGGTTTGATTTATGGATCGAAATACAGTTTTAGCATTCATTTTAATTGGTTTAGTTTTAATGATCTGGCTCTGGTTCAACTCTCCAGATCCAAGTAAAATGCCGAATAAAAAACAAGATTCTACTAAAGTTCATTCCCAGCAAAGCAAAGGAACTGAGATTGCAAAAACTAAATCTGAAGAAGTTTCTAAAAACGAAGAAACAAAAGAAGCTTTAGATACACTCGGAGTATATTTCAATAAGGTAGAATTAGGTAGGAATAGATTTTTTACAGTTGAGACTCCTCTCTACAAAGTCGAAATTAATTCAACTGGAGGGAGGTTCAATCGTGTTTTCTTGAAAAAATATAAAGAATGGTACGGTGGTAATGTTCAGCTCATAAATACAAAAGATGGAGGGGATTTAGATCTCTCATTTGTTACAAGAGATGGTAAGTTAATCTCAACATCTTATTTCGAGTATCAACCTGAGTTTTCAGAAGTCTCAATAATTTTGACTGATCGAGATTCAATTACAAAAAGTTTTGTTTTGAAGATTAGTGATACTTCCTTCATAAGAAAGAAATTTACTTTTTATAAAGATAAATACTTTGTTCGTGTAGATATTGAATTCAAAGGGATGGAGAAAGTAATCTCAGGAAATCGTTACAGTCTTGATTGGGAGAATGGAATTCGTTTCGTTGAGAAAAACACATTCGATGAAGCATCCTTTGCAAAAGTCGATTATTACGCTGCTGATGAATTGTTTAATTTTGATGCAACAAAATTTGGCGAGAAAATTGAAAAGAGAATAAGCGGAGTATTTGACTGGGTTGGAATAAGAAACAAATATTTTGTTATTACTATTCTTCCACTACAAAAAGATCCAGATGGGCTTTTAGAATTGAAAGGTGAAAAGAAAGCTCTTAATAACGGAGGAGTAATTGATAAATACTCAATTTCTATAGGCAAGAATATAAACAATTTTGCTTATGCCAGTGATGCATATAATTTTTACTTTGGTCCAATTGAGTACAATACTTTAAAGGCTCATTATCCAACTATGACTTCAATTGTCGATTTTGGTTCATTCTTAGGATTGACATTTATCATCAGGCCTATTGCTGAATACTTAATGCTTCCACTTCTTAAGTTTCTTCATTCTTTCATACCTAATTATGGAATAGTGATCATTATTTTTTCTCTTCTAATAAAAATACTTTTGCAGCCATTAACAAATCAAAGTATGAAATCGATGAAGAAGATGCAGCTTCTTCAACCGATGATGAATGAAATTAGAGAAAAGTATAAAGATGATCCACAGAAAATGAATCAAGAAGTGATGAAGTTATATCAGACTTATGGTATTAATCCTGCGGGTGGATGCCTTCCAATCTTACTTCAAATGCCAATTTTAATTGCACTATATGGACTCTTTCGGGCAACGATTGAATTACGACAACAACCATTCACACTCTGGATAAAAGATCTGTCTGTTCCTGATACAATTGTTCAGTTACCTTTCAGAGTTCCGTTTTTTATGATAAATGAGATAAGCGGACTTGCATTGCTTCTCGGCATTACGATGTTTATCCAACAAAAAATGAGTATAACCGATCCAAGACAGAAAGCATTAATTTATATTATGCCTATCCTTTTAACTTTGTTATTTAACAGCTTCCCTTCGGGATTAAATCTTTATTACTTTATGTTTAATCTATTCTCAATTGCTCAGCAGTATTATATGAACAAATTTTCAAAACCAATTGAATTAAAACCTGTTGATAGAAAATCCAAAAAAGGTTTTATGCAGAAATTAATGGAACAAGCTGAACAAAACGCTAAAGAAAGAAGAAAAAGATTAGCTAAAGGTAAATTTTAATTTTGATGTGATGCGTAATGCTTTTACACTTATATTAATTTTTATTTTTTTTAATCCTCTTCATTCTCAGAATTTTATTAAAACTGAGTTTCGCGAAGTTCCACTTCCTTTTGGTCTTACAAAAAAAATTCCTGCAGAAAAACCAAAAGTTGCATTGGTTCTTTCTGGCGGTGGTGCAAGAGGGGCTGCTCAAGTCGGTGTTCTTAAAGCTTTAATTGAAAATGGAATTACATTCGATCTAATTGTTGGGACAAGCTTTGGTTCAATAGTTGGTGGTCTTTATGCCAGTGGATATACGATTGATCAGCTTGATTCAATTCTTATCAATACAAATTGGGATGAAATAGTTTCTACATCGCCATCAAAGAAAAGAACAAATCTTTTTGTTGAACAAAAAATTACCGAAGATAGATGCATTTTGACATTAGAACTTGATGGATTAAAACCAGTAATACCAACTTCAGTAAGCACGGGGCAAAATCTTGTTAATTACCTTAATCAGCTGATAATTCAAGCACCGTTACATCCAAAGAAAAATTTTGATGAATTGCTTATTCCATTCAGAGCAGTTTGTACTGATTTATTGACCGGGAAGCCAGTTATAATCTCTGATGGTGATTTAAGTGAAGCAATGAGAGCAAGTTCATCTGTGTCGTTCTTACTTTCTCCAATTCCACGCGATTCTTTTCTTTTAGCTGATGGTGGATTAGTTGCAAACATCCCCATAAGAATTGCAAAGCAACTCGGCGCTGATATTGTAATTGCGGTGAATACTACAAGTCCACTTAGATCCGCTGAGGAATTGAAACTTCCCTGGTTTCTTGCTGATCAGGTTGTAAGCATTCCTCTCAAAACACTTGAGCAAATGGATTTGCAAGAAGCTGATTTTGTTATAACTCCAGAAATTTATCATCAATCAACTGATTTTGGTGGACTTGATTCGCTGATTGTAAAAGGATACGAAAAAGGAAAGCAGATTGCTCCGTTCATTAAAAAGGCAATTGAGAATGAATTCATTAAAAGACTTGAAGAAAAGTCGTTCGACATCCGGTCATTAAAATATCAGAGTAGCGGTAATAGTAAAATTGATCTTGCAATCCTTAATTTGATTAATCTGAATAATTTTAATTCTTCAACTCTTCTTAAAAACTTTTATGATTTCTGTGATGATGATTTTTCTTTCATTGAAATGAATTTATATCCGGAGAAAAATTTTCTTACTTATAAACTTAAATGGAAAGAAAAACCATTTATTCGAGAAGTATTTGTGAACAATGCCGCATCTTTGATTAAAATTGGAATTTATGATGATGTAATGAAGGTTAAAAATCAACGATATAATGAAGAAAAAATCTCCGCTCATTTTTTGAATGTGTTGAGAAAACTTAGAAATATGAATCTGTCTTTATTAATGATCGATAGAATTGAGTTTGATGAAAGAAACAATGTTTTGAGCGTTAATTTTACTTCAGGTGAGATTGATTCAATTATAGTTTTGGGGAATGAAAAAACTAATTACGCAGTGATTGGCAGAGAAATCGTTTTAAAACCTAATCAAATTTTTGATTTAGAAGATTTGAAAAAAAGCATGACTAACCTTGAATCGACTAACCTTTTTGAGAATGTTTTTGCTTACTATCTGCAAGAAAATGGGAAAGAAAATCTAATATTTAAAGTTAAGGAAAAAAATACAGGGCTTGCCCGATTTGGTCTTAGAAGTGATAATGAACGCAATGTCCAGATCGCACTGGATATCAGAGATGAAAACTTCAATGGAAGCGGGACAGAAATTGGAGGACAATTTTTTGGTGGATTGCGGAATCAATATATAAGTTTAGAGCATCGATCAAACAGAATTTTTAATACTTATTTGAATTACAAAGTCAATGTTTTCTATTCTTTTATTAATCGATATTATTATGAAGATTCACCATACAACACAGAAACAAGATGGGAAAGAATTCAAACCGGTTCTTATGATATAAGAAAAACTGGCGTCTCTCTTTCAATTGGTTCACAGGTAGAAAAATTAGGGATGGTTTTTCTTGAAACTCGATACGAACTTGCTCGATTTAATCCCAATAATATTGCTGGTGCAAGTAAAGGTGATTATAATTTATCGATTTTGAAATTGAGCACTTTGTTTGATTCAAGAGATAAATATCCTTTTCCAACTGATGGAATTTACCTGAATGCATTTTTCGAATCGGCTTTGAAAACCATTGGTGGAAGTACAAGTTATTCTCGAATTTATTTTGAGTATGAATCGAATACTACATTTTTCAATCGTCACCGCATAACTACAAAAATGATTTTTGGATTTGGAGATGAAACTCTTCCATTATTTGAGCAATTTCGATTAGGTGGTCAATCTTCTTTCTTTGGTTTAAGAGAAGATGATCAAATCGGCAGACAAATTTTTGGAACCTCACTCGAGTATCAGTTCTATCTTCCGATTAAAATCTTTTTTGATACTTACTTAAAAATCCGTTATGATCTTGGAGGTATCTGGAAAAACGCTGCTTCAATAAAATTCGATGAACTTCGTCATGGAATTGGTTTTACAATTGCATTTGATACGCCAATTGGACCAGCTGATTTTTCAGTTGGAAGGAGTTTTTATTTCAGAAACGATTTATTGAAAAAACCTTTGAGTCTTGGACCTTATCAATTTTATTTCTCAATTGGTTATCCATTAATCTAAAATTTGAATTTTACCAGAATCAACTCGGCATCATTTCCAATTTTAATTGGCGGACCCCAGGTTCCAATTCCAGATGAAACATAAAAGTGAGTTTTACCTTTCTTCTTATATCCCCAGCTAAGTTCGTAAACTTTTTTAGTTATTAAATTTGCAGGAGCAATTTGGCCATGATGAGTATGACCGGAAAGTTGCAAATCAATTAAATTCTCAACTGCTTCGTCCAAATTTAAAGGTTGATGATCGAGCAAAATTTTGGGTTTATCATTTTCAAGATTTTTTACTAATTCCTCAAGAGATTTGCGTTTTTTACCAGTGAAATTATTCTTACTGAAATCTTCTCTTCCAATCACATAAAAAGAATTATCAATTAAAACAACTTCATCTCTGATGAACCTAATCCCAAGTTCACTTAAAAAATTTATTACTGAGTCTGCTTGATTTATGTATTCGTGATTCCCTGTGATAGAGTAAATACCAAATCTTGATTTTAAATTTTTAAGTTCATCAGCGAGATTTAATTGTTTTAGTTTGTCTCTCTTTTCATCAATCAAATCACCACCAATCAAAATCAAATCCGGATTTAAGGAATTAATTTTTTCAACAACATTTTTAAGAAATGAGTGATTATTAACAACAGAAATGTGTAAATCGGAAAAGAAAGCAATACAATATTCTTTTGATGGATTGTTGTTGAGGTTAATTTCCAGTTCTTTCACCTTAATATTCAATCGATTGAAGTAACCGTAGATTGTGAATCCCAGAACGATGATCAAAACTGAAAGAGCGATATAAAATCTTGTTCTCTCAGGATTTGTTAATAGAAAACTTGGAAGAAAATGGATGAAGTGGTTAAATAGTCTGATCAAATCAATAATAAGAATTGCTAAAAAGAAATAGAACAAAAACATAAACCAGAATGAACCTATCCACACCAAAGATGAATAAATAAAATGTGGAAGATGGTTTGCAAAAATTTTTGCAAATATATAGGCACTTGCAGCAATGACAAAAATCAAAGTATAAAAAATTCTAAGATGTGGATAGATGGAAAGTGATTGCCATCCACGAATAAAGATATAAGTATTTATTAAAGTGTAGAGACTGAAAAAAACTGTGAAGAATATTGCCATACTGAACAAATCATTTTTAATTGCAAAATTAATTACTAAAAAGTTTATTTAAGGAAAAATTAATCTTTCGGGTTAATACAAATTTGGACGATTGCAATAACTTATATTTTTAAATGTTTTGTGCTTCGTTTTTATAATTATTCAAAAGAACAGGATTTAATTTAATTAAGTTCAAAGATTGTATAAAGTTCAAACATTCAATCCCACAACATCAAAATTTAGATGATTAAGAACAAAGAATATAATTTTTATAATAGCTTAAGAAATGAACATAAGATTTTTATCTCTTTGAATTAATTTTAATTAAACTTTTTATTTCTATAAGTACTTACTACCCATTTTCTCAACAACTTAAGTGAAGGCCAATGTTTTATTAAATTTTTCTTTTACCAAATTTTTGGAAGGCTACTTAATTTTTATTAACAAAAAATATTTAAATGATTTCTTATTTTGTTTTTAGATTACAATGCAATTTAAAACTGAAATGATAAAACCTGATAAAATTATTCGAAGTAAAAGGAAAAGTATTGCACTGCAAATTAATCGCTATGGTGAGTTGATAGTAAAAGCTCCTTTAACTTTGTCTGAAAGAAAAATTTTCGATTTTATCGATAAGTATAAAGACTGGATAATCGAAAAGAGAAACGAAGTTTTAATTACAAGATCAACAATAAAAAAATATTTCTTCTCTGAAGGAGAAGAGTTTTTGTTTTTAGGAAAAATATTCAAGCTTAAAGTTATCCCAGATGGAAATTCGTTAAAGAGAAAGAACAGCGTAAAACTTCTGAACGAACATTTAATTATACCGGAATTACAAATCAATAAAACAAGAAAATTAATAGAAGATTTTTATCGAAAAGAAGCTAAAAGAATTCTCACCGAAAGAGTTAAATACTATATTGAAAAATACTCTGAAATCTTTGGAGAAAAATTGAATTATTCAAAAATTAAAATTACAGGAGGTCGAAGTACAATAGCTTCTTGTTCTGCAAAGAATAATTTAAATTTTTCCTGGAAGTTGATCCAGTCTCCTATTGAAATAATTGATTATGTTGTAGTTCACGAAATTGTTCACATTAAAGATAAACATCATCGAAAATCTTTCTGGCAGAAAGTGTATAGACTTAAGCCAGATTACCGCGAAAATTTAAAATGGTTAAAAGAAAACTGGATTTATCTCCGTGAATTTTTGTCGATTGATTAAAAAATGATTTCCAACAAAATTTGAATAATTGATATGACTTTTCTAAATCCATTAGTTCTGTTTGGATTAATAGCAGCTTCAATACCAATTATCATTCATCTGCTTAATCTTAAAAAATTAAAAGTAATCGAATTTAGTTCTCTCCAGTTTTTGAAGGAAATGCAGAAAAATAAAATGAGGAGAATTAAGATTAAGCAGCTTCTTCTTTTAATTCTCCGAACTCTTGTAATTATTTTTTTGGTACTTTCATTTTCGAGACCTACTATAAGAAATGTTAATCTCGCTGGACTTGGTTCAGAAGTTAAAAACACAATCATACTTGTTATTGATGACACTCCGAGTATGTTGGTAGAAGATAAACAAGGAAGTTACATTTCGCAGGCAAAGAAAATTGCTGAAAAAATTCTTGAAACATCTCAAGAAGGAGATGAGATCTATTTAATAAAATTTTCGGATTTAGATGCTTCAAAAGAAAATTTCGAGCCGACAGGTAAGAATTTTGTCTTAAATGAAATTGAAAGTATTAATGCTAAAGATATCTCAAAAACTTTTCTGGATGTTTTTATTTCTGTTTCAAAGATTCTTAATAGAACCTCAAACTTTTCAAAAGAAGTGTATATTATAACAGACTTTCAAAAATCTAATATGCCAGAAAATTTGTCAGATCTTCCTCGTCTTGACCGTTCTTTTGATGCAAATACAAGAGTTTATTTCTTTAAAATCGGTGAAAAGGATGCATTTAATATTTCAATTGATTCGCTTGATATCCTGACAAAAATTTTCGAAATGAACAGGCCAGTAACTATTAATGCATCTCTAACAAATCACTCTTCGGATAATGGAATAAATGTTAATTCAAATCTTTTCTTCAATGAAAAAAAAGTTGCTCAAAAGGGAATTGACATTAAAAATTATTCATCAGGGAATTTTTCTTTTACTGGGCAAATCAAAGAATACGGATTTAACTCAGGTAAACTTGAAATTGAAGACGACGATTTTATAAAAGACAATGTTAGATTTTTTAACTTCTTTGTACCTGAAAAAATTAAAGTTTTAATGGTAAGTGAAAATCCTGATGATTTATTCTTTGTTAATTTAGTTTTATCCCAGACACTTGATGATAACTCTGAACCAATTTTTTCTATTACACAGACATCGACACAATTTTTACAATCACATAAACTTGAGAACTACGATATATTAATAATCTCTTCACCAGAAAAAATTTCCGACTTAACAAGGCTTAAAAATTACATTGAGAATGGCGGAAAAGTTGTAATATTTCCCGGGACAAATTCACCAGTTATTGCATTTAGCAAAGCTCTTGAAACACTCGGGATGAATTCGGTAAGTGGAGTTTCAGGTTCAAAAGATTCTAAATTAGGTTTTTCTAAGTTCAGAGAAGTTGATTTTAATCACCCAATTCTCTCTGGAATTTTTTCCGACCAAACACCAAAGAAAATTGAATCACCAAAAATTTTTATGTCGTTTAATTATAAGCCAACTCTGCGGGGAAAAGAGATTATTAACCTTGAGAATGGTAATTCATTCCTGGTCGAGGAAAAAATAGGTAGAGGAATTGTTTTACTTATTGCATCGGCATTAGATTTAAGCTGGAATGAATTGCCATTAAAACCAATATTTGTTCCATTGATCAATCGTATCGCACTTTATGCAAATTCAAACGGGAATGATTTTTCCTTTCTCGCTGGAGATGAAATTCATTTCAAACCTTTAAGAAGAATCACAGGTCAACTTAAAATTCTTACTCCTGATGGAAAAGAATTAGTTTTTCCCTCTGAC
>JBNAWO010000097.1:0-9686 GCA_049699815.1 Ignavibacteria bacterium
CATATTAACTCCTTATACTTTAGTTGTTGATTTTCTCTGAGCTGCGAACTCAGGGTAATCCAAAAGGTAAATTTGATCGTTAATTTTTCTTAAAATCCCTTTTGCTTGAAGATGTTTAATAAATTCTTGAGCCAAAATTTCGCTCTCTGTGTATTTTAGTTTAATCTCACGATTTTCAAGATAATGTTTAATTCCAAATTGTATATCTCTAAAAAATACATTTGATTTATGAAAAAATGGATAACGAGCTTTGAGATAATTTAATACAGTTCTTTCTTCATTAATTAAAATTTTCAGATAATCTGAAATTCGTACCGACATTAAATCCTCCCAGATAATTTATTTAATTAGTCCAATTGTTATACAAATTTAAGAAAGAACGTCTAATAAATTTCAAATTTTAAACAACAACGCTTTTAATTAAAGTTCCAATTTTAAGCTCTAAAAGAAAAATCTTTTACTATTGGGTAATTGAAAAATGCTAATTGTAATTATAAATCTAGTAACTTATTTTTTATAAAAGAAAATTTAATAAATAAACTAGGAGGTTTAAATGAAATTTTTCTCTTTAATTTTAGTCCTTCCCTTACTCTCCACTATATTTTACAGTCAAGCGATTAGTCAGTCAAGAACTTCTGGTGGAGAAGGATATTTTATGGTTGGTATTCAAAAGATTGATGTGAAGAATTTAAACTCGCTTTTGAGAAACAATAATTATCCAGTTTTGAATGAAAGTTACCCTTCTATTGGTGGAGGTGGCTATGGAATCATAAACAATTTTGTAATTGGTGGTGAAGGTCATGGCTAAGTAGGCACAGAAGTTAGCAATCAAAATTATAAAATTAATCTGACCGCCGGATACGGTATGTTTGATCTCGGATATATTCTTTACAATAATTATGGATTAAAGATCTTTCCATTGGTTGGATTTGGAGCTGGTGGAATTGATTTACGAATTAATGAGAAAGCTTCTCTTGATTTTACTGATGTCTTAAATAACCCCCAAAGAGGGTCTTCGCTTTCACTTAGCGGAATAATGTTTAATTTTGGATTGAATGGTAGCTATATTTTTAATTTCAATGAAAAAAAAGACAATGGTGGAATTTTAATTGGACTTTCGATGGGATACACTTATTTCCTGAAAATAGGGAATTGGACTTTGTTTGAAAGTGATATTTCAGGTGGACCAGATATTGGTATTTCAGGATTTTATTTCAGATTTAATATTGGCGGTGGTGGTTCAGGTAAATACTCAGAGGAAAAATAAAAATAAGAAAAAAGAGTCTATCGTTAAATTTCGATAGACTCTTTTTTTTATTAAACTTAAAATTAAAATCCAAATATTCGTATTGATTGTTCTGCTAATTCCACAATTGGTTTAAAATATAACCCAAATAATAAGGTTGGAATGAGCAGAGTTAAAGAGAGGATTACATTTCCGGTTTCAAGTTTATAAGAGAATTTTAATTCAGAAGATTCTCTTAAGAACATATTTTTAACCACTTTTAAGTAGTAATAAAGTGATATGACACTATTCAAAACACCAATTACTGCGAGCCAGATCCAGTTTGTTTTTACAAGTGCACCAAACAAATATAATTTTGCAACAAAACCAGCAGTTGGCGGAATTCCTGTCAGAGAGACTAAGAATATTGTAAGAGCAATAGTTAAATAAGGTGCTCGGTAACCCAATCCAGTATAATCATCCATTTCTTCAGAGCCAAGTTTATCAGATATTAACATCACTATGAAGAATGCACCTAAGTTCATAAATAAATAAACAACAAAATAAATCAGGATTGCCATAATTCCTTGATTATCAAGGATTACAAAACCTGATAGCATATAACCAGCGTGGGCAATGCTTGAGTATGCAAGCATCCTCTTCATATTAGATTGCCAGAGAGCGGCAAGATTACCAAGTGTCATTGTTAATACTGCAAGTCCTGCAATTATCTCATTCCATTTAAATTGAGGGAGAATAGCCCACACTGATGACTGTAAATTAGTGGATGCGAAATCAATAAACATTACTTTGAGAAATCTTATTAATACAGCAAAACCTGCAGCTTTGCTTGCAACAGAGAGAACAGCCGTAATTGTAATAGGTGCACCTTCATAAACATCGGGAGTCCAGAAATGGAATGGAGCCATTGATATTTTAAAACCAATTCCACCAATAATTAATAAACCCGCTATAGTTAATGCTAAGCCAGAAACATTCTGATTTGTTAAGACAAAATTTATAAAATAAATATTAGTTGTCCCCGTTAAACCATATAGTATTGAAATTCCAAATAACATTGCACCTGAGGCGACTGCACCAAAAATTATGTATTTCAAAGAAGCTTCGGAAGAGCGGGGAACTTTCCTTGTAAAACCTGCGAGAACATAAGAAGACAAACTAACCAACTCAAAACTGAGATACATCATCAATAAGTCGATTGTAGAGGTGAGTAAAAATGTTCCAAGTGCAAACGAACTTAACAATACATAATACTCACCTCGATTCTCTTTTGACTCAATAATCTCTTTAGAAGATAGTGAGAATAATATCGTATAAATCATTGACAAAAGGATTAGTAGTTTAAAGAAAAAGGCAAAAGGATCAACGATGTATAAACCCAGGTTAGCTCTTCCAGTAGTAAATAAAAAACCCTGAACGTCGGGAGTATAAATCAACAAATATCCAGTAATTAAAAAACCAGCTAAACTTAATGCAGGAAGAAGATAGTTCCATCGCTTTGAGAATAAATCTGCAAGAAGCAAAATAAAAAATGTAATTGTTAATGAGATTTCAGGATAAAAATATTTTAACGAAAAAAGAATATTTTCAATGCTGTTCATATTCATTACTATTTAATTAATGAACTTAAGTTTGAAAAGATTACCTGACCATTAACTACAACTTCTACCAGTTTATTGACTGAAGTATTCATAAGATTTAACATTGGGCTGGGATAAATTCCAAAGAAAATCACAATAGCTGCAAGGGGAGATAGAGCAGCAATTTCTAACTTATTTACATCTGATAAATTCTCCCATTTGGGGTTCAATTTACCGAAATAAATCCTTTGCATTGTCCAGAGCATATAAGCAGCTGTTAATAAGATACCAAGTGTTGAAATAATTGCGAGTATTCTAATTGTTTCATTGCTGAAGGCACCTAAAAATACAAATGCTTCTGAAATAAAACCACTAAGTCCGGGTAATCCAAGTGATGCGAAGAAAGCAACTGTTGTAATTCCCGTGTAAACGGGCATCTGAAGTGCCAATCCGCCAAAATCATTAACACCTCTGGTATGAGCTCTATCATAGATTACACCAACAATCATAAAGAGCATTGCGGTGATTGTTCCGTGATTAAACATCTGGAATAAAGCGCCCATCATACCTTGAGTTGTAAGAGATGCCATTCCGAGCAAAACATAACCCATATGACTGATACTTGAATAAGCGATTAAACTTTTGAAATCTTTTTGAGCCATCGCACACAAAGCACCATAAACGATGTTTATCATGCCAAATACTGCAATCCAGTAGGCGAGTTGATTCGTAATTTCAGGAAATATCGGAAAACTTATGCGCATCATTCCATAAGTACCGAGTTTCAACAAAATACCAGCAAGAATTACGCTAATAGGAGTTGGAGCTTCAACATGTGCATCGGGCAACCAGGTATGGAACGGAAACATTGGTACTTTAATTGCAAAACCAATAAATAGGAAAATATATGCAATAAATCTCAAATTGTTTGGATTGAATGGAGAAAGTAGCCCTTCCTTTGCATAATTGGCTGGATTCATCATTTGAAGCATATTGAAGGTATAAACTTTGGTTCCATCTGGGAGAATTTCATAAGTGCTGAAATACAATCCCAACATTACAAGCAACATAAATACTGAACCGAATAATGTGTAAATAAAGAACTTAATCGCAGCATATTCTTTGCGAGGTCCACCCCAGATACCTATCAAGAAGTACATTGGAAGCAGCATTATTTCCCAGAAAACATAAAACAAGAAGAAATCCAACGCGACAAACGATCCCATCATTCCAGTATCAAGCAAAAGATAAAGTGCGAAGTATCCTTTCACTGCTTTTGGAATATTCCAGGAAGCCAGAACTCCGAGAAAGCTAATTAATGCAGTTAAAAGAACCATAGGCATCGAAAGACCATCAACGCCCAAGAAGTAATCGATCTTTATTGTTCCAATCCAATCGGCGACATTTTTAATTTCAATCCATCTTGCTTTTTCTACAAACTGGAATGAAGAAGGATCGTTAATTCCAGCGGCAGAAAAGTTGAATTGAGACCACATTAATCCGGCTAAAACAACCTGTAAAAAAGTAACAATCAATGCAGTGTATTTGATTAGTTTTGTTTTTTCAGAATTAATTAACAAAACAATTATCATCCCTAAAACAGGGAGAAAAGTAACAAGTGAGAGATATGGTATTCCTGACATCAACTATCAGCCTCCGAATTTCTTATATAGACTTAAATATGAAAAATAAAATTATTATTCCTGTTAAAACCATTACTAAATAAGTTTGAACTTTTCCAGTTTGAAGTTTTCTAAAGATCATTCCAAAGAATCCAGTAACAGCAGCTGTTAAATTAACCAATCCATCAACAACATATTTATCAAACTGACCACTGACAAATGAAGAAACTCTTGTTATAGTTGCCGTACCGTTTACAATTCCGTCAATAACTTTTTGATCGAACCAGGCAAGTAAATTAGAAAGACCGAGTGTAAATGCAACTGCTGTCTTTGAATATAATTCATCAAAATACCATTTGTTGTAAGAGATATTATAAAGTGGCCTTAACTTCAATGCAAGATTATCTGCACTCAAAATTCTCCATTGATAGATTACGAACGCTAATAAGATTCCCAGACCTGCCATAATTAAAGAGATCATCATAGCAGATGAATGAGCGTGATGCATAGCTTCCATATAAACTTCAGAATGAATGAACTCTTGCGATGCAGTTTCACCTGTATTTTTCATAAAAGAAAAAGCGAGTTCTTTCGGAACGATTGTAGTTGGTGTTTTAATCCATTTATAGAACCAACCCTGTTCAATATTAAATGGATTTGGTGAAAAGAAAATAAAAATAGAAAGTATAGCTAGAGAAATCAAAGGGATCAACATCGTTGTTGGAGATTCATGCGCATGCTCAAATTTGTGAATATCTCTTGGTTCACCATGAAAAGTCAATATTACAAGTCTAAACATATAAAATGCAGTCAAAAGAGCAACGAAGAAACCGACAACGGGAAAAATCCAGTAACCGGTTAAATTTGCAAAAGCAAGAGTTCCACCCAAAATTCCATCTTTACTTAAAAATCCAGAAGTTAACGGTATACCTGATATTGCAAGGGTGTATATTAAAAAAGTGTAATAAGTAATTGGAAGCTTTTTCCTCAAACCACCCATAAATCTAATATCTTGTTCGTGATGCATAGCATGGATAACAGAACCTGAACCGAGGAATAATCCAGCTTTGAAAAATGCATGTGTAATGAGATGGAGAAATGCAAAGAAATAAGCACCTACTCCGAGTGACATTATCATATATCCAAGCTGACTTACTGTTGAATAGGCAAGAACTCTTTTAATATCGGTTTGAGTGATTGCGATTGTTGCGGATATAAATGCAGTAATCGCTCCAATTGAAGCAATGACAAGCATTGCATCAGCAGTAAGCATCACAAAAATTCTTGCAACAAGATAAACACCAGCAGCAACCATTGTCGCAGCATGTATCAATGCACTTACAGGAGTTGGACCTTCCATCGCATCAGGAAGCCAAACATGAAGTGGGAATTGCGCGGATTTACCAACAGCACCACAAAAGATTAAAACTCCTGCAGCAGTTAACCATGTTGCACTATTAAATGGAAGATTGCCTTGAGCAATTTGACCAAAGATTTCGCTAAATGTAAATGTATGATAATTTGCATAAAGGATTAAAATCCCGAGAAAGAATCCAACATCACCGATTCTATTTACAATAAAAGCTTTCTTCGCTGCATCAGAGGCAGATTTCTTTTCAAACCAGAACCCAATCAAAAGATATGAGCTTAAACCAACCAGTTCCCAGAAAATATACATCATTAAAAAATTGTGAGTGAGAACAATCCCAAGCATTGAGAAGGTGAATAAACCAAGATAAGCAAAGTATCGTGTATACCTTGGATCACCTTCCATATATTTAATTGAGAAGAGGTGAACAACGAAACTCACAATAAAAACTGTGAGTTGCATTATTGCAGAGACATTATCTAACTGGACACCAAGATTAATTCCAAGATTGCCAATAAAGGGGATATTGCCAAAATCAATCCAACGGAATTCAAAAATTAATGTCCGTCCTTCATAATAACTTAACTTAAAAAATGCAACAATTGCTGAAAAGACAAGCCCAATAAAAACAGTCGATATTTCAAATAAGTAACTCTTTGGAATTCTCTTTCCAAAGAAAATAAGGAGAGCAAAACCAAGTAATGGTAAAATTATATTTAAAATCGAGAGCTGGAGTAATAAATTTTCGTTCATTATTCTTTCAATCCATCTATTTCATCTACATTTACTGTACTGAAATTTTTATAAATATTAAGAACGATAGCCAGAGCAATTGCTGCTTCTGCTGCAGCAAGAATAATAACAAACAATGAAATAACCTGTCCATTAAAACCAAAATTTCCATAACGAGCAAAAGCTATAAAATTAATGTTCGCTGAATTCAATATTAATTCAATCCCCATCAAAACTTGAATTGCATTTTTTCGCGTAAGAACCGCATATATACCAAGAGAAAAAAGAATTGCACTCAGGACCAAAAAATGATTTAACCCAACATTCATTTTTGTACCTCATCAATCTGGATTTTTTCTTTTCGTGCAATCATAACAGAACCAATCAAGGCAACTAATAAAATTATTCCAGCGAGTTCAAATAAAATCATATAGTGAGAAACTAGAAAGCGACCAATTTCAGTGACAGTCTTTTCGACATTTTGTGGTTCAGAAACTCGCCATTTAGTTTTAGTTAAAATTGCAATTAAAGTACCGCCAATTAAACCTGTAATAATTGTTGCCGGTATGATATGAATGCTTTCGGTTTTAATTTCAACATCGGTGATTTTGTTGGTTAACATTACACCGAAGATTATTAGAACTAAGATTCCACCAACATAGATGATAACCTGAACAACAGCAATGAAATCTGCATTAAGCAAAACATAAATTCCAGCTACACCAAAAAATGTGAAAAGAAGTGAAAAGGCAGAGTAAATAATGTTTTTAGCAGCAACAACGATAAAAGCACTTATAACTATTATTGCTGCGAAAATATAAAAGATAAAATCATAAGTAGTCATCAGTTCTGATTCCCGCTATCTTGTTTTGTTTGAGGATTAGCAGTTGCAGTTTGTGCTGCTTTTTGACGAGCTTTTTCTTCTTCAAATTTCTGATAGTTTAATTTCTTTTGTTCTGCTTCTTCAGGAGTAAGATTAGAGAAATGATAAATCAAATTTTCTCTTTTATACTCAGAAAATTCATAAACATCCGTCATCCAGATACATTCAGTTGGACAGGGATAAACGCATAGTCCACAATAACAGCATTTAGCTATATCGATATCAAACTTAGTAACCCACAAAGCTTTTCTTTTTCCATTTGAAGTAGTTCCTAAATCTTCACCCGGTACTGCTTTAACTGTTTCAATTTCAATACAATCAACAGGGCAAGCACGTGAACATTGATCGCAACCAATGCAGTCATCGATATTTACATACAATCTATTTCTTGCACGTTCAGGCAATTGAATTCGGACATCTGGATATTGTATTGTGACTTTTGGTTTGAAGAGGTGAGATAAAGTCACCTTCATCCCAACCAGCACTGTGTAAATTCCAAGCCATGTATTTTTTAAATATTCTTTCATATTATTTTATCAAACTTATTATTCCAGCTAAAACTAAATTAATGAAAGCATAAGGAGTTAAATATTTCCAGCAAAGAGACATCAATTGGTCAACTCGTAATCTTGGTAATGTCCATCTTAACCACATTTGAACCAGTACAAGCAAGGAGCCTTTAAATAAGAACCAGAAAACCTGTTCAATTGGAACAAGCCAGTTTATTCCGAGAGAATTTCCAAGATAACCAAATGGAGATTGCCAGCCGCCAAAGAAAATTGAGACAGAGATTGCTGAAACAACAAACATATTTCCATATTCAGCCAGGAAAAACATTGCGAATTTCATCCCGGTGTATTCTGTATGGAAACCAGCGACTAATTCTGATTCAGCTTCAGGAATATCGAAAGGAGTTCGATTAACTTCAGCAAGAGAAGCAATAAAGAAAATTACGAAGGCAATAACCATTGGAACAATATAAAGAAACTTTTGAATTCCAGTTACAGGTCCACCAAAAATCCACCAATTCCAGAATCTTGATGTTTGCATTTCAGAAATTTGATTAAGATTAAGAGTTCCAATAATCATTATCGCAGTTACAATTGCAAGCAAGGCAGGGACTTCATAACTGACAATTTGAGCCACAGATCTCATTGCACCATATAAAGAATACTTATTATTGCCAGCCCATCCAGCCATTAAAATTCCAATTACAGAGAATGAAGAAACCGCCATAATATAAAAGACACCCAGATCAATATTACTTCCAATGTAAACACTTGAAAAGGGGAGAGCTGCAAAGGCTAAAAATGTTCCCGCAAAAATTACATAAGGTGCCGAAACAAATAATGGCTTATCGGCCGAAGAAGGAACAATGTCTTCTTTCTGAATTAACTTCAAAATGTCAGCGATGGTTTGTAATAATCCTTTTGGACCGACACGATTTGGTCCAATCCTATCTTGCATAAAAGCACTTACTTTTCTTTCAGCATAAACTGCATAAAGTGCGTAAGGTAAGATCCATAAGAATAATGGAAGGGCAGCAGAGATTAAATAACCTATAAATTTATTTCCGAAAAATTCTGCTAAGTAATCGCTTATCACCTGTCAATCTCCCCTAAGACTATATCTAAACTTCCTAAGTTTGCAATTATATCAGCCACTAAATATCCGCGACTGATAACTGGTAGAATTTGTAAGTTAACAAAAGATGGTGCACGAACTTTTACTCTAAACGGATTTAACGAACCATCACTTACAATATGGTAACCGAGTTCACCTTTTGGACTTTCAACTCTAAAGTAAATTTCTCCAACTGGTGGTTTTACTCTTTTAGGAATTGCTGAAGTTACATCACCATCAGGGATCTGTTCGATTGCTTGCTCAATTATTCGGCAGGATTGTTCCATTTCTCTTACGCGAACCATATAACGATCCCAGCAATCACCAACTGTTCCCATTTCACCTTTACCGACACAGATTTCAAAATCAAATCTATCATATATAGAATATGGATCGTTTTTCCTTAAATCCCACTTTACACCTGAGCCTCTTAGAACTGGACCACTGCATCCATAATTAATTGCAGTATCTGCAGGCAACACACCAATGTTTGCAGTTCTATCAATAAAAATTTTATTATAACTTAAAAGGTCATTTAACTCTTTCAAACTTTTCTTAAAATCTTTTAAGAAAGATTTTAGTTTTGGAATGAATTCGGGTGGAAGATCATGAGATACTCCGCCAATCCACA
>JBNAWO010000098.1:0-9608 GCA_049699815.1 Ignavibacteria bacterium
TACGAAATTCATTTTAAAAATGATAATGTATTCAGTAATAAAATAATAGGAATATCAAAAGTGAATTTTCCTGATTGGGAAGAAATTTCAAAATTCACCGATCAAAATGTCGGCTTTGAAGGACTAGCAGTTTCAAAGACGAAAATCTTTCTCGGTCTTGAAGGTTTTCTGTTTGGACAAATTTTTCTTGACTCTACAATGGTGTACATAATTGATAAGAACTCGAAAAGATTAATTAAAGAAATTTCGACCAAAAATCTGGGAATTCATACAATCTGCGGTTTATATGCAGTAGATGATTATCGCATTTATGGTATAGATAGAAATCAGCAGAATTTTTTTGAGATCAAATTTGATGAAAAATATAATCCAATAAGTGTAGAGATTGTAAAGCTGGAGTTACCTGTTCCAAAAAGAAGAGATTTGAAATATGTCGCAGCGATAGAAAGCATATCGCTTGATGATGAAAATAATGTTTATGTAATTGACGATCCATGGAAAAAATTTTATGTGCCTGATAATGAAATACTAAATCAATTGAATAAAGAAGATCAGGAAAATTTTAAAAATTTTATCCCGTTATTATTTAAGTATAAACTAAATTAAGAGGTGTAAAATGGAAAATGTAATTCAATTCATCAATTCAAATAAAGAAAATTACATTGAAGAACTTAAAGATTTCTTACGAATTCAGAGTATAAGCTCGGATCCTGAAAAGAAATCTGAAATGCAAAGGGCAGCAGAATTTTTAATGTCAAAATTTTCTGATATGGGATTTGAAAATATAAAAATATTAAATCCCGAGTCAGGTCATCCTGTTGTTTTTGCTGAAAAGATAGTTGATCCTAAAAAACCAACCGTTTTGGTGTATGGTCATTATGATGTCCAACCCGTGGATCCCATTGAACTCTGGACATCACCACCGTTTGAGCCTGAAGTAAGAGAAGGAAAAATTTGGGCTCGAGGTGCAACAGATGACAAAGGGCAGCTATATACTCACTTGAAAAGTGTTGAGGCTTTTATAAAAACAGGAAGTGAGTTACCAGTTAATGTTAAATTCATTATTGAAGGTGAAGAGGAGGTAGGTAGTCCGTCCTTACCAAATGTTCTGAAACAAAATAAAGATTTACTAAAATGTGATGCAGTCGTTATTTCAGATACTTCGATGTATAATGAGACTACTCCTTCAATTACTTACTCACTAAGAGGTTTAGCATATTTCCAAATTGAAATTACTGGTCCAAATCGTGACTTACATAGCGGAACTTTCGGCGGGGCAGTGATGAATCCAATTCAAGCTTTGTGTGATTTGTTATCTGGGATGAAAGATAAAAATGGTAAAATTACAATTCCCCATTTCTATGATGATGTTTTACCTTTAACCAAAAAGGAACGAGAAGGATTTAAAAAATTAAAATTTAATGAAAAAGCTTATATGAAAGAGCTCGGAGTAAAAGAATTATTTGGCGAGAAAGGTTACACAACACTCGAAAGAACATGGGCTCGACCAACTTTAGAAATTAATGGTATCTGGGGTGGATATACGGGAGTAGGCGCAAAGACAGTTTTACCATCCAAAGCTTATGCAAAAATCAGTATGAGATTGGTCCCAAACCAAACTCCAAAGAAAGTCGAAAAGCTATTAAAGGATTATTTAAAGAAGGCAGTGCCTAAATCTGTGACTTATAAACTTGAAACTTTACATGGTGGTGAACCTGCTATTACTCCAATCGATAATGTGGCAATTCAAGTCGCTGCGAAAGCAATGAAAAAAGCTTTTGGTAAAGAACCTGTTTTTATTAGAGAAGGAGGTTCAATTCCAATCGTTGTAGATTTTGGCAGGATTTTAAAAGCTCCTGTTGTTTTGATGGGATTTGGTCTATCTACTGAAAACTTGCATTCACCGAATGAGCATTTTGATTTGAATAATTATCATAGAGGAATACTTTGCTCTGCTTATTTCTTAAACGAATTTAGTAATAAATAATGATTTCAAAAGAAATTTTGCTTGAAGTCAATAAGAATTATTATAAAGCATTTGAGAATTTTGATCTACAATTAATGTCTCAAGTCTGGGCAAATACAAACGAAGTCGTTTGTATTCATCCCGGCTGGGATATTCTTATAGGATGGGAAAAAGTTCGTGAAGGATGGAACAAGATTTTTATGGATGATTCATTTTTAAAGTTTACCATTCGAAATACAAACACTATAATTCTTGATAATATTGGTATAGTAAGTTGTATCGAAGAGGTTTTCGTTTCAGCGAAAGACACAATATCACAAACTTTTATTGCAACAACTAATTTATTCAAAGAAACTGAAGCTGGAATAAAATTATTTTATCATCACAGTTCACCCGTTTTAACAAACGAGAGAAATTTAACTCTAACATTTCATTAAATAAAGAAAAACTATGATAAGAAACAGAATTGATGTTTATAAAGATTTGTTTAATAATTTGAACTGCAATCATAATAACAAAATTTTGAGTTATTCGTCGGTTGAAGAAGAATATCTTTCTTTTTATAATGCTGCATCCATTTATGATTCTTCACATTCAAGCATTTTTTATGTGACTGGGAAAGATTCAATAGACTTTTTACATCGAATTTCTACAAATGATTTGACAAAATTGCAAGATTATTCTTCAATCCAGACATTATTTTTGAATGAAAAAGGGAGATTAATTGATAGATTAAAATTATTGAAATTCTCTGATCATTTAATTTTGATAGGAAGTCAGAACAATGCTGAAAAAATTTATCGATGGATAGAGCGATATGCTGTAATGGATGATATCAAAGTAAAACAAACAATCGAAAATTATCTCTATCTTAAGATACTTGGAAAAAAGTCCGAAATCTTTTTCACTTTACTTTTTGGCGATCAATTGAAAAATCTTGAAGAACGAAAAATTTATAAATATGTTGGTCAGGATTTCCAATGCTGGGTTATTAAAGATGAAATTTTAAATGAACATACTGGATATGAAATTGTATGCGATGAAATTAATCGAGAAAATCTAATAAAATATATTTACTCTAACCTGGATATTTTTAATGTTCATTTTATCGGTTACGACGCATTTGAAAAGATCAGAGTTGAATTTGGTGAACCATCTTTTCCAAATGAAATTAATGATGCTTTCAATCCTTACGAAATTAATTTGATCAAATTTGTAAGCTTTACAAAAGGATGTTATATAGGTCAGGAAGTAATTGCGCGACTTGATACTTATGAAAAAGTAAAGTTTGAATTTTGTGGTTTCAAGTTAGAGAATGATTATAACTTTGAGGATAAGATCATTTACAAGAAAGATGGAACTTCAGCAGGTGAATTAACATCAAAGACTTTTTCAATTAAACTTAATTCACCAGTTGCACTTGGAGTAATTTCTAAAAAATTAACTTCTGATGATTCAAACGAACTTTTTGTCAAAGAAGGCTCGCAATTAATTAAGATTAGTAAAGCAAAATTACCGATGATAGATTTATGAAAATTTATACTAAAACAGGTGATGATGGAACTACAGGTCTCTTCGGTGGTAAGAGAGTTTTGAAAGATGACGATAGGGTAGATACTTACGGTGAAATCGATGAATTAAATTCTGTTATTGGTTTGGCGGTAAATTTCGTTCTTTCAAAAGATGTTAAAACGGATCTTAAAGAAATTCAAAATCAGTTATTTAATATTGGAGCATTTCTGGCAACTCCAGTTGAAGATCGTTCAAAATTAAAGTTTCTAAACAATATTTCTGATGAAGATGTAATTCAACTTGAAAAACGAATTGATTTTTATGACGAGAAGTTGCCGGAATTAAAAAATTTTATTTTACCAGGTGGAGCTACCAGTGCTGGTTTTCTTCACTTTGCAAGGACAGTTTGTCGGAGATGTGAAAGAAAAATTGTTAAATTTGCACTGAAGGAAGAAGCAGATAAGATTTATATTAAATACTTTAATCGGTTATCAGATTTTCTGTTCATTGTTGCAAGATATGAAAACTATTTTGCTGGCGTAAAAGAAGTTGAATGGAAAAAATAAAGTTAATTAAAATTTTGAATGACCCTGACTTTTGGGGGTGATGTGGTTTCGACGGTATTAAAGCGACATTAAACTGCATACCGTGCTTCCCGATGTGCACGTTAAAGAAGTCGGGGAAAAAGAAACGACAACTATAACTACGCTTTAGCTGCCTAATTAATGGCGGCTACATTCCATTTTTCCCTTGCCTGCTGGGGAATTATGGAATGTCGATTTTAGCAGGCTCGTCCCAAACCTTACCAGCGGGGGAGGGATTAAAAAATTAGCTGGTTGGTCGAAAAGGATCCTGTCCGTTGGAGACTTTTCGACGAGAAATAAAAAACGGACTAAGTATGTAGAGGTTTAATGGGGCTTAATACCGGACGCGGGTTCGACTCCCGCCACCTCCACCAATTTTGAGTTAAATAGTTATAACTTCCCTCTTTTTAACGCTTGAATGTTAGTGTTAGAGTAATATTAAATTCTTTTACATAATCTAATTTTATTTGCAGTTGGTTTTTAACTTACAGGACCAAAAAGAGTCAATGGGGCGATTGATAAAACAAATAATGGAGGTTTAACTAATTTAATTCACAATGAAAACAAAAATTTTCCTTTTAATTACTATCTTTTTTAAAATTAAACAGACCCTTTCAATTCAATGACAAAAATTAGTTACTTAAGCAAAGAAACTAACATAGTTTCCAACAAAGTTTTTAATGTTCTTGGGAGACAAGTGTCAACTCGGTTGAATGATGAATTGAAGGCAGGCGATTATAATGTACAATTTTATGCGGATAGTTTAACAAGTGGCGTTTATTTTGCTCAATTGAAAGCGGGAACTACCACTTAATACATAAAAATGATTATAAACAAATAGCAAAATAATCACCGTGTTAATAACAATTTCTGAGTTTGTCCAAAATTGAATTTATTAAAAACTTTATATAAAACTTTGCTGAGTCCAATAAAAAAATTTGATACAAAATTTTGACATTAACATTTTTTACTTTAAGGCTTGAAATTTCCTATAACTTAATCTAAATTTGCATTGCAATTTTGCTCTTTAAATTTTGAATTGCCCTTGCCGAAGTGGCGGAATTGGCAGACGCGCTGGACTCAAAATCCAGTGGGGCTCAAAACCCCGTGCCGGTTCGACTCCGGCCTTCGGTACTAACTTCCCTTTTAGCTCTCATTCATTTCAATCCATTTATGAAAACAGAAGAAAATTCAAAACCAAAAAATTTTATTGAAGAAATTATTGAAGAAGATATTCATACTGGTAAGTATGGTGGTAGAGTTCATACTCGTTTCCCGCCTGAACCGAATGGGTATCTCCACATAGGTCATGCTAAAGCTATTTGTTTAAACTTTGGTTTAGCTAAAAAATACAATGGTAAATTTAACCTTCGATTTGATGATACAAATCCTACAAAAGAAGAAGAAGAATATGTCAATTCAATAATTGAAGATGTAAAATGGCTTGGAGCTGATTTTGAAGATCGTTTGTTCTTTGCTTCCGATTATTTTGAACAAATGTATCATTGGGCTATTGAGCTGATTAAAAAAGGCAAGGCCTATGTTTGCGATTTATCTGCTGATGAAATCAGAGAATATCGAGGTACTTTAACCGAACCAGGAAAAGAAAGTCCTTATCGTAATAGGTCTATTGAAGAAAATTTAGATTTATTTGAAAGGATGCGTAAAGGTGAATTTCCTGATGGTTCAAAGACACTCCGTGCAAAGATTGATATGGCTTCACCAAACTTAAATCTTCGAGATCCTGTGATGTATAGAATTCTCCATGTTCCACATCATAGACAGGGAAATAAGTGGTGTATCTATCCCACCTATGATTGGGCACACGGACTTGAAGATTCAATTGAAGGCATCACACATTCCATCTGCACACTTGAGTTTGAAAATCATCGTCCATTATATGACTGGTTTCTTGATGAACTTGGAATTTATCATCCACAACAAATTGAGTTTGCTCGGCTAAATTTAAGTTATACAGTAATGAGCAAGAGAAAATTGCTCGAACTTGTTCAGAAGGGGATTGTTGATGGATGGGATGATCCAAGAATGCCAACTATTTCTGGCTTAAGAAGGAGAGGATATACTCCAGAAGCAATATGGAGATTTACAGAATTGGTTGGAGTTGCAAAGCGTGATTCCTTAACTGATGTTGCATTGCTCGAATATGCAATCCGAGAAGACTTGAATAAGAGAGCGCAGCGTGTAATGGCAGTTTTAAGACCAATTAGAGTTGTAATTACAAACTATGATGGAGAAGAAGAAGTAGAAGCAATTAATAATCCGGAAGATCCAGAATCTGGTACACGAAAAATTCCTTTTTCAAATGAGATTTACATAGAAGAAACTGACTTTATGGAAAATCCACCGAAAGGTTATCATCGATTGGTTCCTGGTGGAGAAGTTAGATTACGATATGCTTACATAATTAAATGCGAAGAAGTAATTAAAAATGAAAAAGGCGAAATCATTGAGTTAAGATGCACTTATGACCCTGATACAAAAAGTGGTTCTGGTAAAAGTTCAAAGAAAGTCAAAGGAGTTATTCATTGGGTCTCGGCAAAACATTGTTTTGATGCAGTAGTTAGATTATATGATAGATTATTCAATGTAGAAAATCCTGGCGAACTTGATAATTGGCTTGAAACTATTAATCCAAACTCTCTTGAGATTATCTCGAATGCTAAACTGGAACCATTTTTAAAGAATGCAAAGCCCCTCGATAAATTTCAATTCGAAAGATTAGGTTATTTCTGTGTTGATCCAAAATATTCTTCTGAAGGAAAACTTGTCTTTAATAGAACAGTTACATTAAAAGATACCTGGTCCAAGAAAATTCAAAAATCTTCATAAATCCCAATTCAAATTTTCAAATTTTAATCTTCTGAATTGCGAGATTTATTCTTTCTTTTACTTCATCTTTTCCAAGAATATAAATAAGGTCATAAATTCCAGGTCCTGCACTTGTACCTGAAAGGGCAAGTCTTAAAGGGTGAATTAATTTACCTTTGCTAATACCTAATGCTTCGGCTGTTTTTGTTAGAGCTTCTTCAAATTTTTCTTTAGTTGGATTCTCAATCTTATCAAACTCATTGATCAGCAAATTGAGATATTCAATAGTTTCTGTTTTCCAGTTTTTTTGGATAGCTTTTTCTTCATAAGAAGTCGGTCGTTCGAAAAAGTAATAACTTTTAGTAAGTATATCATGAACAAAGTCAATTCTTTCTTGCATTGCCTGAATGACGAGTTTCAAATAATCATCAGGAAAATTTTCATTTGCATATTTAGACTTTTTCAATTCTTCTTTTAATATTGGAAGTAAATCATCAACGGTTTTCTTTCTGATATGTTCACCGTTTAACCATAAAAGTTTATTTAAATCAAAAACAGCACCAGATTTATTGACTCGTTCTAATGAAAATTTTTCAATCAATTCATCCAGATAATAAAATTCTCTATCGTCACCAGCGTTCCAACCAAGTAATGCAACGAAATTAATAAGAGCTTCTTTCAAATAACCCTTAGCTCTATAATCTTCAACAGCTACATCGCCTTGTCGTTTACTTAATTTTGACCTATCTGGATTTAGGAGTAGGGGAAGGTGTGCGAATTGTGGTTTTTCCCACCCAAAATAATCATAAAGTAAAATATGTTTTGGAGTTGAAGGGAGCCACTCCTCTCCACGAATAACATGACTTATTTTCATAAGATGATCATCTACCACATTTGCAAGATGATAAGTTGGATATCCATCACTTTTAAGTAAAACTTGATCATCAATATTGTTTGTCTCGAACTCGACTTCTTCACGAATTATATCATAAAATTTGACAACCTGATTTTCTGGAACATTTAAGCGAATTACATATGGAACACCCTGTTCAAGTTTTTCTTGAATTTCAGCTTTAGTAAGTCTCAAACAATGTTTGTCATACTTTACCTGAGGAAGCTTTTGTTTTAGTTGTTCTTCTCTAAGTTGAGCCAATCTCTCAGGTGAACAAAAACAATAATAAGCATAACTTTTTTTAACCAGTTCTTCAGCGTACGATTTATAGATTTCAAGCCTTTGAGATTGAATATATGGACCATATGGTCCACCGACATCTGGTCCTTCATCATAATATAAATCACACCATTTTAATGTATTGATAAGATTTTCAACTGCACCTTCAACGTATCTTGAACGATCTGTATCTTCAATTCTCAGAATAAATTTTCCATTGTTTTTTCTTGCAAAAAGAAAGTTATAAAGAGCTGTTCTCAATCCACCAACATGAAGATAACCTGTAGGCGATGGAGCAAATCTTGTTCTAACTTCAACCATATTTCCTCAATTTTTTCACAAAGATAAAAATTAAAGTTAACAATTCACTGAATTTGATTAAGAAGTTTTTAATTGAAAATAAAAAGAGGCTTGTCATACCCTCCACTAAAACGTTTTAGATATGACAAGCCTTATAGGGAGGTCAAAATGAAGCTACATTTTCAATGATTCAAGATAACGTTCAGTGACTGCATCCCAATTGATTATATTAAACCAATTAGCAACATATTCATTTCTTCTATTCTGGTATTTAAGATAATAAGCATGTTCCCAAACATCAATA
This sequence comes from Ignavibacteria bacterium, assembly GCA_049699815.1. Taxonomy (GTDB): domain Bacteria; phylum Bacteroidota; class Ignavibacteria; order Ch128b; family Ch128b; genus Ch128b. The sequence goes on from JBNAWO010000098.1 coordinate 8,667, forward strand.
CCTAATATTGGGTAACCTTTTAAATCTGAAACATCCATTAAAGGATTATCTTGATTTGGGGTTGATCCAATTAAAAGATTTCCCTGATTGTAAACTAACCATGCCCATCCGGAACCAAAACGAGTTAGAGCTGCTTCAGAAAGTTTTGCTTTAAAGTTATCATAAGAACCAAAAGCCTTTTCAATAGCAGTTTTTAATTCACCTTTAGGTTCACCGCCGCCGTTCTTAGTCATAATTTGCCAGAACAATGAATGATTGTAATGTCCACCACCGTTATTCCTGACAGCAACAGGGTATTTTGAAACATTAGTCAATAATTCTTCGAGAGATAATTTCTCCATTTCGGTATTTGCAATTGCATTATTCAAATTATTAACATAAGCACCGTGATGTTTGCTCCAGTGAATTTCCATAGTCATTGCATCGATATATGGTTCGAGTGCATCGTAAGAATAAGGCAATGGAGGTAGCTCAAATTTTGCCATAGGATTTAGACTCCTTTCTTTTAATGTTATTTGACTTGATGAACTAAAAATCCTAGTTGGTTTTATAAGATTAATCATTGAAAGCAAAGAAATTGAAAATATAAATTTTCTTCTTTTCATACTTAAACCGCAAATGAAGAACCGCATCCACAAGTTTTAGTTGCATTTGGATTATTGAAAACAAATCCACGTCCCACCAAGCCATCTGAGAAATCGAGAATCGTTCCATTTAGATAGAATAAACTTTTGGGATCAATAACAACTCTAAAATTCTGTGAGTAAATAATTCGATCATCTTCTTTTAATTTGTTATCAAATGCGAGGGAATAAACAAATCCAGAACATCCACCGCCTTTAACTCCGATTCTTAAAAAATATTCATCTGGATTCAGTTTGTTATCGTCCATTATTTTTTTGATTTCAGTTAAAGCTTTCTCAGTAATTGTGATTTCGCTGA
>JBNAWO010000099.1:0-9583 GCA_049699815.1 Ignavibacteria bacterium
TACTGGCTTTCCCTAATTAGCTTGCTTTTTGTATCGGTTTATTCAATCCTCACGATCAATGATCAGAATCTAAATTTTTATGGAACTGTGCATAGTGGTGGAATATCAAACTTAATGTATTTCGTTCTATCATTAACTGCTTTCCTGGTAATCATCTCTTCAAAGAATTATCTTGAAAGAACAAATTATAATCATGGTGAATTTTACATACTTGTTTTTAGCTCACTTGTTGGAATGATGTTGATGGTATCATCAAGAGATTTAATTTTAACTTTTCTCGCTCTTGAGTTAATGTCTTTAAGTTTCTATATCCTCGCAGGATTTAATCGTAAAATACTTTTTAATAACGAGGCTTCGTTAAAATATTTCTTACTCGGTGCATTTGCTTCTGGTTTTTTATTGTATGGAATTGCATTGATTTATGGCTCAGCTCAAACAACAAATATTCAATCAATTAGTCAAAATTTCTCAGAATTAATTTATAAACCGCTATTCAACTTAGGACTTGTTTTATTGTTGATTGGATTTTCTTTCAAAGTTGCATCGGTTCCATTTCATATGTGGGTGCCAGATGTTTATGAAGGAAGTCCTACTGTTGTAAGTGCTTTTATGTCTACAGCTGGCAAAACAGCAGCATTTCTTGCGATGATTGTTTTACTTTATGGTTCGCTTTCCACTCGAGTTAATTTTGAAGATATATCAAAAATAATTGGGTGGCTTGCAATTGCTTCTATGCTTATAGGTTCTATTACGGCGATTGCACAAAGTAATTTGAAAAGAATGCTCGCTTATTCAAGTATTGCTCACGCTGGATATATGTTAATTGGAATTGCTGCAGCAAATAAACTAGGGATGAGCGGTGTGATTTTTTACCTGACAGTTTATTCTTTTATGAATGTGGCTGCATTTATAATGGTTTCAATATTAGAGAATGATTTTGAAAGAAGAGTTAATCTTGAAGATTACAAAGGTATAGCTAATACTCATCCCTTTTATGCGGCAGTTATGGCAATTTTAATGTTTGCATTATCGGGCTTACCTCCTTTCGGTGGATTTTTCGGCAAGTATTATGTTTTTCTTTCCGCCGTGAAGGCTGATATGACTTACCTTGCAATTATTGGTGTAATTTCAAGCATTATCTCTGCTTATTTTTACTTAAGAGTTATTGTCTATATGTACTTCAGGGATAATGAAGAGAAACAAAATCTTTTCAGCTCCGCTGGTGACTATTTCGTTTTAACAGTCTGTGTCTTATTTGTAATTCAACTTGGATTAACTCCAAACATGGTTTTGGATTTAATAACAAAATTTTTACCGTAAAATGATTAAAGTCACAACAGCAGCTGAAATAAAAAGATTGGATCAGTTAGCTACTGAAAAATTTAATATTCCATCTTTAATTTTGATGGAAAATGCTGCTTTAGGAGTTGTTAACTTTATTTCTGAATTATCGCAGGAAAGATATTTAAATAATGTATTAATCTTATGTGGACACGGAAATAATGGCGGTGATGGATTTGCAATTGCAAGACATTTAACTAATCGTGGTTTTAATGTATGTGTTGTTTTGTTTGGTAATCTTGATAAAATTTCTGGTGACGCAAAAATAAATTTTGAAATTATTCGAAGAATTGCTGAAAAAGAATCAAATCTTAAACTCTTTATTAATCCAAAATCATTGAATAAAATTAGAAATATATTCGAAGAACCTTACGATTTAATTGTTGATGCTTTACTTGGGACGGGTCTAAATTCAGAAATTCGAGAACCATATATTTCAGTAATTAAATGGGCAAATGAATATAAAGCTCTGAAACTGGCTGTCGATATTCCCACCGGTCTTTCCAGTGATAATGGAAAGATATTAGGAACTGCTTTTAATGCAGATTTTACTTTAACAATGGGATTACCAAAAGTTGGTCTATTAATAAATGATGGGCCAAGAGTTTCCGGAGTAATTGAAGTTGTTGATATAAGCTATCCTTACTCATTAAGTAATTCATATGAAGTCAAAAAAAATTTAATCGAAGACATTGATATTTATGAAAGATTACCGCAAAGACCTTATGATGCTCATAAATATTCAGTTGGAAAGATTCTGGCTATTGCAGGTTCAGCAGGTTTAACTGGGGCTGCAAAAATGTCCTGTGAGGCAGCCCTTCGTTCAGGTTGTGGTGGAGTTCTTCTTATTTCAACTAAGAAACTTCTGAATATTTATGCAAAGAGTTTGAAAGAAGTGATGACTTTTCCATTAAAAAATAATGAAAGGGATTTCTTTGTCGAAAATGATTTTGATGAGATTAAATCTAAAATTGAATGGGCAGATGTTTTAATGATTGGACCTGGCATTGGTCAAAAAGAAGAGACATTAAAATTCCTAAGAAAAATTTTACTAGCTTACCCGGAAAAAAGAAAAGTTATTGATGCTGATGGTTTGAATTTACTTTCCAATTTTATTGACGATAAAAAATTATCATTAAGAAATACAATCCTTACGCCCCATTTAGGTGAATTTTCCAGATTGATAAAGAAAAGTGTTGAAGAAATAAATGAAAATATTTTTGAATATGGAATAGAGTTTTCAAAGAAGTACAAAGCAATTTTAGTACTTAAAGGAGCACCAACGATTATTTTTGATCAAGTTGGGAATTCATTTATAAATTCTACCGGAAATAGTGGAATGGCGACAGTTGGTATGGGTGATGTTTTAACAGGTATGATAAGTAGCTTCTTTGCTCAAGGAATTTCGGGTATAGACGCAGCGATTACTGGAGTATTCCTTCATGGTTTAGCTGGTGATATTGCAGCAATTAAAAGTGGAAAATTAAGTTTAATTTCAAGTGATGTAATAAAATATATTCCTGAAGCAATTAAGATTATTGAAAACATTGGTAAGGAACCAGATTAAATCACATTAGTTTTAAAGATGAAATTTGTATAATAAAAATTGAAAACATATTTTTGAACCAAACAAGAAGGAAATAAGAGATGTCAGTTTATAAAACACCGAAAGCAGATTTAAGGAGAAAGTATACAAGATATGTGGAGATTAGTTTAATTATCTCCTTAGCCTTATTAATAATCGCTTTCAAATTTTTCCCGAAAGTTGAAGCAGGCGAGAAACAAGTCCAAGCGGTTCAAGAGCTTGTGAATGTTGAAGATATCGTTAAAACCAAACAGGAAAATAGGCCTCCACCACCTCCAAAACCACCAATTCCGATTGAATCTCCATCTGATAATGTCCTTGAAGATGTGGAGATAGGAAGTACAGAAATTGATCTTACTAAACAGATTGAAGCTCCACCTCCACCAAAAGAGGAAAGGAAAATAATAGTTGAAGAAGATATTCAATATTTTGAAGTTGTTGAAGAAATGCCTGAACCAATTGGTGGAATTGAAGCTATTCAGAAAAAAATTGTTTATCCAGAAATTGCAAAAAGAGCAGGCGTTGAAGGAAAAGTTTACATTTTAGCTTATGTGGATGAAAATGGTAATGTAACTAAAACAGAAGTATTGAAGGGAATTGGTGCTGGTTGTGATGAAGCTGCTGAAAAAGCTGTCCGTGAAACGAAATTTAAACCAGGTAAACAAAGAGGTAAACCAGTTAGAGTAAAAGTTGCTGTACCTATAATCTTTAAGCTGAATTAGATTTTGTAAATTAGTTTGAAATTCAAAGCCCCGACAACATCGGGGCTTTTTTATTTTGAAGAATAATTTTATAAAGTTTAACGCTTATTTATAAGTTATAAAATTGAAAATCATCCTGGGGGCCAGGACATTACTCTTCCGCCAATTAAGTGTAAGTGAATATGAAAGACGGCCTGACCAGCATCTTTACCAGTATTGATAACAAGTCTGTAACCACTTGAATCAATTCCAATTTTTTTGGCGTATTCTTTTGCCCTAAAGATTAATTCACCAAGCAAATTAATGTCTTCTAATTCAGCGTTTGTGAGGCGATCTATATGTTTTTTAGGAACGAAAAGAATATGGTGAGGAGCGACTGGGTTGATATCATTGAACCCGATTATGTTTTCGTTTTCGAAAACAATTTCTGATTTGAGTTCTTTATTCACAATTTTACAGAATATGCAATCCACTATTTTTCCTCCTTTTCTATTCCGTATTTTTTTATTTTATTATAAAGATGACTACGCTGGATCCCAATTGCATCTGCGGTTTTTGATATATTCCAATTGAATTGTTTTAGTTTTTTTAGAATAAAAATTTTTTCCATTTGATCTTTGAATTCTTGAAACGAATCAATTGAAAAATCAACTTCTGTATTAGATTTAATATAGGGGAATAATTGATCTTTCACATCGTTTAAATCATAAATTTGTTTGGGGTTCATTATTATGATCCTTTCTATAAAGTTTCTTAACTCACGGACATTGCCTTTCCACTCAAGATTTTTCAAATATTCAATTGCCTCGTTACTGAATTTTTTTTCGGGGAATTTATTCTCTTCACAAACTTTTTTGGTAAAGTGGTCAATTAGAAGGGGAATGTCCTCTCTTCTTTCTCTTAGAGGAGGAACATTAATTACAATCACACTCAATCGGTGAAAAAGATCTTCACGAAATCTTCCTTCACCAATTTCCTTCATTAAATTTTTATTTGTTGCTGCGATGATGCGGACATCGACTGGTATTTTATTTTTCCCACCGACTCTTTCAATTGCACCTTCTTCAATCGATCGCAAAACTTTTGCCTGAGCATTTAAAGACATATCACCAATTTCATCTAAAAATAAAGTACCGCCATTCGCTTGTTCAAATTTTCCAATTCGTTGAGAGGTTGCGCCAGTGAATGCACCTTTCTCGTGGCCAAAAAGCTCAGATTCAATTAGTTCATTTGGTATTGCTGCACAATTAACTTCAACAAATGGTTTATTAGCTCGATTACTAAATCGATAAATTGCTTGAGCAACTAATTCTTTCCCCGTCCCATTTTCTCCAGTTATTAAAACTCTTGAATTTGTTGGAGCAACTTTACGAATTGTTTCAAGAATATTTTTAATTGCAGGACTTTGTCCAATAATTTCATATTTACTTTCAACTTTTTCTTTGAGCAATTTATTCTTTAATAAAAGGTTGGTTTGATTTACAGCATTTCGAATTGTAATTAGAAGTTTATCGCGATCAATTGGTTTTTCAATAAAATCGTATGCTCCTTTTTTAGTTGCTTCGACTGCGTTGCCGAGACTTGCATGAGCGGAGATCATGATAATTGAAGTAGAGTCATTTAACTCTCGAATTTTGGTGATAGCTTCGAGCCCATCCATTTCGGGCATTTTAATATCTAAAAGAATTGCCTTGTACTCCTCGGATTTAACTTTTTCTATTCCTTCCAATGCGTTTAATGCAGAATCAACGAAATAATTTTCGTATTCAAGAATCATTTTAATTGATTCGCAAATGGAAGGGTCGTCGTCAATTATTAATATTTTTTCCATAGCTCAAACTTTTTTCTTTTGCTAAAATAATGCTTGGTAGAATAATTTTACAACGAAGCATCTGGCCAAATTCCGAACCAAGTTGATTAATTTTAAGATCTCTCTCATCAACTTTTCCATCAATCTTGAAGTCTTCTTCAAAATGCTCAACGAATTTGCCAAAATGTTCGGCAAAATTATTTCCAAATGTGTAACTCAAATATGCCAGAGTGAAAAAATGAACAACCTTATCTTTGTCACCAAAATCTGTTCGTGGTGAATCATCGAATAATATTGATGGAAGATTCTTTACCTTCTGCTTCAGCATATATTCATTTGTATAAGTGAAAATTGAAAAAGGAATAAGAAAATTGAAAATCGGAAGTTTCATTTTGAAAATTGGGTAAGTCATTGTTCCGATACTGCAAAAGAGTAACGCATCACCAATATTTGAATCGGCTATTGAAAGGGAAAAAGAAAAAATTGAATCGACCTGGGCTAAGTTAATTTCTCTTTCTTCGGATTTAATTAAATTTTTTGCGATGTAATCGTTCACTTTACTTCCATACTCATATACATCTTTAACCTGGCAAAAGCTGTTAGCAACGAACAGTACGATAAATAAAATCGATTTCAAGTTTGAATTACTCCAGTTATAAATGGTTTTGTAATTGGAGAGTGATTAGCCATTGAAATTCCAAGAGAAATTATTTTTCTGATTTCTCTTGGGTCTATAATTTCATCAATCCAGAGTCTTGCCGCAGCATAAAGAGGTTCACTTTGCTTTTCGTATCGTTCAGTAATTTCTTTTAGAAATTTATCTTTTTCTGAATCAGTTATTTCTTTTCCATCTTTTTTTATCTGGTTGATCTTGATATTCAACAAAGTGTTGCTTGCCTGATTTCCACCCATAACAGCAATTCGTGCATTTGGAAACGCAAAAATTAATCTCGGGTCATAAGCTTTTCCACACATTGCATAGTTTCCTGCACCATAAGAATTTCCAATGATAAAAGTGAACTTAGGTACAACAGAATTTGCAACAACATTAACCATCTTTGCTCCATCTTTAATTATTCCACCGTGTTCGGCTCTTGATCCAACCATAAATCCTGTCACATCCTGCAAAAAGATGAGAGGAATTTTTTTCTGATTACAATTCATAATAAAACGAGTTGCTTTATCGGCACTATCGGAGTAGATAACTCCGCCAATTTGAATTTCGCCAGTACGAGTTTTGACGAGTGATCTTTGATTTGCAACAATCCCAACAGCCCATCCATCGATTCTTGCGTAAGCTGTTATGATAGTTTTACCATAATTTTTTTTGTATTCATCAATCTCACCTCCATCTACAATGCAACTTAAAACATCATACATATCGTAGGGAGTTATTGAGTCAGTTGGTAGAATCCCTAAAATATCTTCTGTAGGATTTTCAGGAGGCTTTGGTGTTGTTCGATTAAATCCTTCAAATCTTTGTCCCGAAATTTTATCAACTAAATTACGGATTAATTGAATAGCTTCTTCATCATTTTTGACTTTGTAATCAGTTACTCCACTAATCGAAGAATGAACCTCAGCTCCGCCGAGAGATTCATTATCAATTTCTTCACCAATAGCAGCTTTTACTAAATGACTTCCTGCTAAGAAAACACTTCCCGTTCCTTCAACAATAATTGCTTCATCGCTCATAATTGGAAGATAAGCACCCCCGGCAACGCAAGGACCCATAATTGCAGCAATTTGTGGAATACCCATTGCTGACATAATTGCATTATTTCTAAAAATTCTTCCGAAGTGCTCTTTATCTGGAAAGATTTCGTCTTGCATTGGTAAATAAACACCGGCGCTATCGACCAGATAAATTATTGGTAAGCGATTTTCCATTGCGATTTCTTGAGCACGAAGATTTTTTTTACAGGTGATTGGAAACCAGGCGCCTGCTTTTACGGTTGCATCGTTTGCAACAATTACACAAAGTTTTTTTGAAACATATCCTAGACCAATAATTGTCCCTGCGGCTGGAATGTACTCGTCATAAAGTTCATTGCCAGCAAAGACTCCAAGCTCAAAAAATTCCGTTCCTTCATCGATCAATAACTTAATTCTATCTCGAACAAAAAGTTTTCCTTTTTTTGAGTGAGATTCAATCGCAAATTTTCCGCCGCCTTCTTTAATTTTGTCTGCTTTTGCTTTTAAAATTCGAATTAAATTTTTGTGAAAGTCCTGTCTTTGAAAAAAAGTTGTGTCTTTTTTTATCTGTCGATTGAGTTTCGTCATAATTCACTCAAGATTGATTTTGCAATAATTAATCTTTGAATTTCAGAAGTTCCTTCACCAATTGTAGTGAGTTTTACATCACGATAAAATTTTTCAACAGGAAAATCTTTTGTAAAGCCATAACCGCCGTGAATTTGTAGAGCTTGATCAGTAATTTTAACAGCTGCTTCACTTGCATAAAGTTTTGCCAATGATGCTTCGTAGGAAACATCCTTCCCTTGGTCTTTTAGAGCTGCCGCTCTATAGACAAGTTGACGAGAAGCTTCAATCATTGTTTTCATATCAGCCAGCTTGAATTGAATTCCCTGAAATTCTGAGATCGATTTGCCAAATTGTTCTCTTTCTTTTGCATATTTTAATGCTGCTTCAAAGGCACCTTCTGCAAGTCCAAGAGCCATTGCAGCGATAGAGATTCTTCCACCTTGTAAAACCTGTAAGGCATTAATAAATCCTTCATCTTCATTCCCTAATAAATTTTCTTCAGGAACTTCAAGATTATCAAATGATAATTGGGCCGTATCACTTGCACGACATCCAAGTTTGTTTTCTTTTTTCAGCACAATATAACCTGGTGAGTTTGTTTCAACGATAAAAGCAGAAATACCTTTTTTTCCTTTTTCGGGATTTGTCTTTGCGAATACGACCGCAACTTCACCAACAGAGCCATGAGTTGCAAAAGTTTTTGAACCATTTATGATGTATTTGCCACCTTCTTTCTTTGCAATAGACTTTAAACTTCCAGCATCACTTCCAGAGGTTGGTTCTGTCAAACACCAGGCTCCGATAAAATTACCTTTAGCTAAGTTAATCAAATATTTTTCTTTTTGTTCTTTATTACCAAAAAGATTAATGTGATTAGTGCAAAGTCCATTATGTGCTGCAACAGAAAGAGAAATCGATGGGTCGTATCTGGCAAGTTCTTCAACTACAAGTGCATAATGAATGTAACCAAGTCCAGCGCCTCCATATTCTTCAGGAACTAAAATTCCCATAAATCCTTGTTCGCCCAGTTTAGTAAAAATTTCTCTCGGAAAGATTTGTGCTTCGTCCCATTTAATGATATTAGGTACGATTTCTTTTTCCGCGAAGTCGCGAATGGTTTTTTGTATTAAGGTAAGTTGTTCATCCAGATGATACCCGAACATTATAACCTCCAGGATAAGTTTTGTAAAGATGATTTGGTGTGTTTGAAAATGAGAACGCCAAATATTTGGTTTGTTTTAACTTCAAATTTTTTCTCATTTTTTTGAGCGGAGAAAAATCAAATCTGCTCAATTCAAAAATAGATTGAATTAACTGGAACGACTGATTTCTGACTGCAAAATAAAAAATTAGTTGGATAAATTCTGTGTGAGTTTTTGACCATTTTTTTAGTTTAAGTTTCAAGAATTGTGTAGAGGTTAAAATTTTGAAAAAAGAATTATCCATAATATAAAAGTTAATGTGGATTATTATAGAAAATAAAATTTTATCAGCACTTCTTTATTTTCAAAATGACCAATTTCATTGGCTCTTCTTCTCAATTCTATTATCACTTTATCGATTTAATTTGTTTTATTAGTCAAGTTATAAAGTATAATTCCTGAGACTATTTAGTTTTAATTAATTAATCATTGAAAAAATAGTTACCTTCACTTTTATTTCCAGAAAACAGAAATGAGGTTTTGATTAATTGAAAATCTTGAAAGTCTTAAAAATACTTCAAATGATGTATTTGAATTGTTCGTTTACAAATTATTTTTGATTTAAAATAACTTATTGATTCGTGTGGATAAAAAATAAGATAGGAGACGAGTCATTAATTTTAGATTACAGACATTTTTCAAGTCTAAATTAAGTTATGTTGTGCTCTGGATATTAGTC
>JBNAWO010000100.1:0-9230 GCA_049699815.1 Ignavibacteria bacterium
GTCGTAGCTTTTCTTCTAGAGTCTCCTGAAGTAGTTTCTTCTCAAAATAGCTTACAATAAAGGAATAATGGGAAGCGAAAGAATTTAAAATTTCAACTTTATAATTCTGTAAACTAAATTTATTAGCACCTGCAAAAATTAAATATTGAATTTCATTTTTAATTATGACCGGTGAGATTATGAAGTGTTCTAAATTTAAAATATCTCTTAACTTCTTCATAATCTCAGGATAAGTTTCATCAAAGCTTACAAGACTTTTCTGATTTAACTCAAGCCAGCTTAAGATTGAAAAAGAGCAATCAATTAATTGATTGATTTGATGTTGGTTCAACTCTTGATCACTAAGAATTTCAATTATCTCACTTTTATGTTCATTGATTTTAAAGATTGCACAAATTTTACTTTCTGTAAGTTCTTTACATTTTTTTACAAGTTGAAGGTTAATATCAATAAATGAAAAATCATTTAGAAGATTGGAAGTAATTTCTCTTAAAGATTTTTGCAGATTTGCATTCAGATTACTTAAGATTTCAGCATTTAATTTTGCCGTGATGTCCCGAACAATATAAATCAATCCAATAGGGTTATCACCTGTATCTGTGATTAAAGTTACATTGCCTTCAATCCATATTTCATAATTATCTTTTCGATATTCTTTTCTTTTGAAATAATAAGTCCTATATTTTTCAAGTTCTTGAGTAATTTGAATTTGAGTCTCTATATCAATTGGATCGTAAAGATTAAAATCTTGATTAATAATTTTTCCTATTACTTCATTGGAAGAATATCCATAAATTTTTTCTGCACCTTTATTCCAGTAAATCACACGATTATTAAAGTCAGTTGAATAAATCCCATCTTCAACATTATCAAGAAGTTCAAGCTGAGAGATGTAACTCTCAAAAACACTTTTCTTTTCAGTCGTTTCGTCAAGAAGAAACAAATAAAAGAGTTGATCGATTACGATAGGATATGAGTTAATTAAAAACCATCTTTTTGATGAAGGATTTTTAATTTCAATTTTTATCGATTTGCTTTTTGATATAGAACGGAATATTTCAGAATTTTCTTGTGTTTCTCTTTCTTCTAGAATTTCAAATAGAACTTTACCTGTAGTGACTTTAAACCAATTCTCAAAAACTCTATTTGCCCAGATGAGATTTAAGTTTTGATCTGTGATACAAAGCCCATAGCCCGAATTTGTTAGTAAATCAATAAATTCTTTTCCAGCTTTTTCTAAGATTTTATTAATCATTGAAGATTGTATTTTTTAATTTTTGTGTAAAGAGTTTTTAAGCTGATTCCTAAAACTCTTGCAGATTGTTCTCGATTCCAATTATTTGCATCAAGTACAGATTTAATGTGAATTTTTTCAAGCTCTTCAACAGAGAGTTCGTGAATCGGTTTTCCGGTTGTTCTGTTTATTTCTTCTTCAAATTCTGTAACTGATAAAAGAGGAGACATAATAAGATTGAAATGTTTGGGATAAATTACTTCACCGTCGCAAAAGATTAAACTTCTTTCAATTAAATGTTCAAGTTCTCTTACATTACCAGGGAAACTATAACTCATTAGAAATTCTTTAGCTTCATCAGATAAAATTTTTGGAGTGCGTGATTTGTTCTTCTGTTTTAAGAAATATTCAGCAAGTGGGATGATATCTTCTTTTCTTTTTCTTAATGGAGGAATTGTTAATGGAATTACATTTAATCTAAAGAGCAAATCCTCTCTGAATCTTTTTTCTTTAACCTCGTTGACTAAATTTTTATTAGTTGCAGCAATCAATCGAACATTTGATTTGCGGTTGTTAAGTCCCCCAACTCTCCTAAATTCACCAGTTTCGAGGAAACGAAGCAATTTTGGTTGAATAACCAGCGAAAGTTCACCAATTTCATCTAAGAAAAGAGAACCTTCATTTGCAATCTCTACTAATCCAGGTTTGGTTTGTTTTGCATCTGTGAAAGATCCTTTTTCATGACCAAATAACTCACTTTCAAATAAAGCATCAGGTAGTGATGCACAATTTAAAGTAACGATTGGTTTTGAACTTCTTGGACTAATTGAGTGGATGTACTTTGCTAAAACTTCTTTCCCTGTTCCAGTTTCACCTTGAATTAATATTGGTGCATCAGATTGAGCAGCTCTTGCTGCAAGTGAAAGAAGTTCCTTGAATAATTTACTTTCGCCGATGATTTCAAATCCTAAAACTTGATTTAATTCTTTCGTTAAGACTATGTTATTTGTAAGAAGATTTTTCTTTTCGATTGCTTTAAAAATTATCTGTAGAAGCTCGTTAAAATCATAAGGTTTTGTAATGAAATCATAAGCTCCAATTTTCATACATTCTACAGCATCAGAAATATCTGAAGTTCCTGTTAACATTATTACTTGAGTGAAAGGAGAATTATTCGTAGAGAATTTGAGAACCTCTGTTCCTTTTATATCAGGGAGATTTAAATCCAGCAAGAGCACATCAAAGTAATTAACTTTTAATTGTTCGATTGCATCTAATCCTGTATAGGCGACCAAAGTACTAAAGCCTTCAGCTTTTAATTCATCAGAAAGAATTTGGGCTAAGGTTTTATCGTCATCGCAAATTAAAATTTTTCCTCTTTCCAATTTTCAACTCTCTTAATTTGTTATAAATATAAAAATTTTTTGAGAGTGATTTTGAATTAATTTTATATTTATTGTAAAAAGGACTGCAATATGGGACGAAATAAAAAATTAGATAGATAATGAATTAAAATTAGTTAAAGTATGATAATGTAATTTCGTCTTTCTAAATCATTCTCATGACCGATTCTTTTTCAGTATCGGAGCGGAGCGACTTATCCTGCACACCGCTGAAGGCGAAACTTTGTAAGTTCGAGAAATCAGGTATTATCAATCAAGAAATATTATTCGTTTCCAAATTTTTTCTTCAATTAAATAGCTTTTCGATAAACTTTTTCATTTGATTTAACATTGCTTTTGTTCAAACTTATTGTCCAGATTATTTCATCAAAATGAAAAACTTTAGGCGAAATTGCCGGTGTTGTTTTAGAACGTTCGAAAGATATGATCCCATTCTGTCTGATATCATAAACTTCTGCCAATTCAAGATGAAAATTAGATGTTAGCTTATTCTTTGCAAATACAATTATTCGATCATTAATTTTTATTTCTTTCACTCTTTTAAAATTAAAATTAAAATCAAAAATAGAATCAATGAAGAGTTTAAAGTCAACAAAATTTAAGATAACAGATTTATTGGCAAGTCCACCAAAATCCATCTTGTCAGGCTCGAGTTCTATCTTATTTCCACTTGAATAGAATAGACCAATATTTTTCTGACTGCCAAAAACAAACAAATCCTGATCAAATCTTTTAGTCAATTCAATCATATCGTCGAAAGTTGGTTCTAAGATGAAATATCCAATTTCTTTAAAATTATTTACTTCTCTGAATTTCAAACTCCACTGAGCTGAAATTTTAATAAAGTTTAATCCTTTTAAAGAAATGAAATTTTCACAAGCCTGAAGTTTCTGTTGATGGAATTTATAGTTTTGTGGATTGATTCCATAGAAAGTGAAAAGACCAAAAGTTTGATTTTTGAACAGTTCAATGATTCTTGTAAGAATATTTATTGAAATTTCTGAAGTCTCTTTTTTATTCTCATTTCCAACTTTGAAACCGAGCAATTTAGAAATTTGAGTGACTTTCATCTTTTAACTCCTTTCATTTTTGTTCAAACATAATTTTGAAAGGAGATAAAAGAGTATCAATAAATGATATTTTTTTGAGAGGAGAATTTTATTTGTAATTTGAAAGAGCTTCTTTTGCCAGCTGGATGACTTTTAATTTTAATCGTTCAGGCTCCAGGACTTTCACGCCTTTCCCAAAAGATAAAATCCAGGTTGCTGCCTCATCTATCGAATTAACATTTCCCTCGAAAAGTACGGAACCATCAGGGAGCTCAGTTATCTTTTGATTTAGCAGGTAAGTTTTGCTTTTAATTACCTCTGCCCATTTTTTGTCAAATTGGATTTTTATAAAGAATTGTTCAGTTCCAATCCAACTTTTGAGAGATGAAGAAAAGAGCGATTCAATTTTTTCTTTTTCAAGTGGTTTAAATTTTTCAGTGGTGATTTTTACATCCAGAATTTTTGAAATATAATATTGCTTAATAAGATTTTGATTAATGGCAAGAAGCCGCCATTCGCTCTGTGATTGAAAAATTTTTAATGGCTGGATATAAACATTTTTTTTAGTTGTTGTTGCTGTCGACTGGTAGTCAATTATAGTTAATAAGTTTTGTTCAATTGCTTTTTGTAATTGTGTAATTAACCTTAAAGCTTTTTCGCCAAGCTTTTGAATTAAAATAGTTGTGGATTTATCAGGAAAATCTTCAGAATAAGAAAAACCAATGTATTCGAGAATAAATTCTTTGAGAATTTCTTTTTTAATAGGATTGAGAATTTTTATTCCGCTATTTTTAAGTGAATGAATATCTATTCCTCTCGATCTTAATTCAGCAAGATCTCTTTTAATAGTTAATTCTTCTACATTATATTCTACTGCCAAATCCATTATGGTAAAACTTTCATCGGAAGAAAGAGCTTTACCAACAATCTCAATTTGTCTTTTGATTTTCCTGATATACTCTGACATTCTTACAAAAAAATTTTATTTAAAATAAAAAAAGTGCTGCCTCATTAAAAGAAGCAGCACTTAAGTTTGTTCGGAGAGAGAGAGCTTACTTCATTAAGATCATTTTCTTAACACTTGTGAAGTTGCCAGCTTGCAATTTATAGAGATAGACGCCTGAGCTTAGTCCATTTGCATTAAATGTAATTGTATATTCACCAGCATTCAATTCACCATTAACGAGCTCAGCAACTTTTTGACCAATCAGGTTATAAACTTCAACTCTAACCTGACTTTTTTCTGGAATCGTAAATTTAATATTTGTAGTTGGATTAAATGGATTAGGATAATTTTGTAGTAATGAGTAATTAACTGGAAGAGTTGAATTACTCTTTACATCAGTTGTGCTTTCTGGAGTCAAATACAAATCTTTTGAAGCGGTTGGATTGGTTCCATAGTTAAGATTTACTGAGTTATTATTTTCAGTATTTTCATATTCAGTTGCATCGACTACAAGTGTATAATCACCTGCGGGCAAGTTTTCGATCTGGTACGAACCATCATTTGCAGAAGTAGAATAAGCAACAACTTCACCATTCAAATTATATGTCAATACAACAGCACCAGCAACTGGTTCTCCATAAATTGTCTTTACAAATCCAGTAATCTTTGCAAATCCAGTATCTGGACGAGTGACAAGATTGATATTAATGTTTTCAACAATTCCTGTCTCACCAATTACAACAGTATCAGCATCTTTCCATCTGAATGCAACTGTGTCAGCTTTGTAGTAGCCTGGTAAATATGGCAATCTTGGTTTAGCAAATACGATGTAGTTTCCAGGCATTAGATTTTCAATAAGATAATTACCTAACGAGTCGGTTCTTGTTGATTTAAATGGCTTGAATCGATGTCCTGTTAATTTAAAGACACTAACAATTGCTTCAACTGGTTCACCAGTATTGAAATCTTTTACAAGTCCAGATATTCCATTATTGTAAATTGGTTTTTGTTCAAGAACGAAATTAATGTTGTTTACATCTGAATTGACGAGTATTCTATCAGCTTCCTGATAGGTTCGTTTATTATCCCAGAATTCAGGATAATAATTTCGGTTGAATGGTTTGGCATAAACTACATATTCAAATCCACCTAAAACCGTAAGTTGATAATTTCCCAGACTATCAGTAACGGTTGACATCTTTCTATTATGCATTACAGAAGGTGGAAGAACCGGGAATGTTGTGTCCTTTACTAAGAAAGCAGTTACAACTGACTTAACCGGTTGTCCATTTGCATCCAGAACACTTCCAGAGATATTATAAACAAATGGTAGCGGTACAGGACTTAAATCTGCATTAGCAGTCACAGTTGAATTAGCTGTGACAGTTACAACATCGGCTGAATCAATTGAACGTTTGTTATCAAAAAATTCAGGTATAAATCCTCTTTTGTAAAATTTAATTTTGTAATTACCTTCAACAAGTTGTTTTGTGTATTGACCATTTTGATCAGTTACAGTCATTTCAAATCGTGTTGCATTTGTATTAATGAAATAAACATTTACTCCAGCCAATGGTAAGTTATCCGTTGAATTTATCACTGTTCCTGAAATTGCCCCGGTTGGACCAGTAACTTTAATTGTCCATTCTTGAAATGCTTTCCCACCTAAATTACTCTCAGCTTTAATTTTGACTTTAAAATAACCACCTGCTACTGGTGTCCATGTCACAAGTCCGCTTTGGGAATCAATACTTAGATCAGCGGGACCTTCTACTACCGAGTAAGTAATCACAGCGTCGGGTTTGTTACTCACTGCATCAGCATCATATGAATATAATTCGCCGAGTACAGCGATTTTGAGCGGTAAAGTTATAAATCTAACAACATCAGGAATTGGAGGAGTTGTAACTGAAGCAATGTTGCTCGGGTCACTTACTCCCTGATTATTATAAGCTACAACATAATATGAATAAGTACTTTGTGGTTTGATGTTGTAATCAAAATATTTGTTAGAACGGACAAATGATGCAATTTGTTTATAACTTGTATCATTTGGTCCCATCCGAAAAACTTTGAACATACAACCAGTTGATGGAGTTTGAGGCATTTGCCATTTTAATTCTACATAACCATATCCCATCATTCCTGGGTGTTCGAATTGTTTGAACTCGGCTGTTAAATTAGTTGGTGCTGGAACTTGAGCAGAGACTAAATTAACGCCCAAAAAAAGTAAAATCATAAAAAGAATGTTAAGTTTTTTCATATGACACCTCTCTTTTTTGTTTTTCAGATTCAAGTCACTTTCTATGCCAGAGAATAATGT
The DNA here is from genome assembly GCA_049699815.1 of Ignavibacteria bacterium. Lineage (GTDB taxonomy): Bacteria > Bacteroidota > Ignavibacteria > Ch128b > Ch128b > Ch128b. The sequence goes on from JBNAWO010000100.1 coordinate 6,956, forward strand.
CTAATTACAAACAAAAATTAAGCAAATTCCAATTTTTTTTCTAATATTATTTCAATACTTAAATGTGGTGCGAAAATTTTTCAGGGTAGAAAATTTTCTTTCGTAGGATTTTATTGTTAATTAAAATTTTAATGGGATAGAAAATGTCGCTTTAAGATTAAGATTTGATCTTGAATTTTGTGGGAAAGAAACATTATTCAAAAATTCTTGATTAAGCTTGAGGTTGTCAATCAGTAAGAAATCAAATTGAGAGTAAATGTAGATAATTGCAGTTAAAACAAGTGAAAGATTTTTCAATTTGTAAGCTGAATTATAGCTCGAATATTTCTCTGAAATTAGTTCGGGATTAATTTCACTTAAATAATCTTTTTCTTTTTTGTTTGAATTATAGATGAAATAAATACTTGAAAATAATGATCCAGTGAAAGCTCCAGCTAATAAATATCCTTTTAGATTTTTACCAAGGTAAATATTTCCCCAGCCTGGTAAAATTAAATTTCGCCAGAATGCTTCTCGATAGTTCTGTAGCTCAAGTGAATATTTTAATCTTTCGATTGATAATATAGAATCAATTTTAATCGAAGAATTCTGTTTTTCTTTTCTCTTTTTTGTCTCAAACTTTGTTTTTAAATCGCTAAAGTATGATACAATTTTTGGAGAGACATTTATTGAATCGAGAGAAAAGTTTTCGTCTATTTTCAAAATTGATTCAAATGCTTTTTCGCTTGTTATAATATCCCAGAGATTGAAACTTGAGATAGCTTTGTAGTAAAGAATAATAAGAGAATCATTTTTGCTTAAATCTTTCTGTTCGCTTAAAATTGAATCAGAAAGAGAAATTACCGCCTTGTAATTAAATTCATCATATTTTTGTTTGAGAAGCGTTTCATATCTGGATTGCATTTGTGAATAGAGAGGAATAAAAAAAATCTGAATCAGAGTTATGATAAGAAAAAATTTATTTAGCATTTACTTCAGCAAGATCATTTTCTTTGTGAGTGAAATGTGTCCAGAACTTAGTCTATAGAAATAAATTCCACTTGCAACTCGATTATAATTTTCATCTGTTCCATCCCACACAATTTTGTACTCACCAGAATCCATTTCATCATCAATTAAAGTTTTGATACGTTTACCAAAAATATCCAAAATCTCAAGAAAAACCTTAGATTTTTGCGGAATTTTGAAGGAAATTGTAGTAATTGAATTAAAAGGATTGGGATAGTTTTGTTCGAGGGAAAATTCTTTAATAGTATTCGGTTGAACTTCAACATTGGTAATCAGATCTAATTTTTCCACAATTGGGACAGTCCCTTCAAATTGATTTTCTCCGCCAAAAACATAAATAGAATTTTTGTATCTAACAGCTGCAAATTCTTTTCGTGGATATTTTAAGTTTGGTCCATATTCGATGCTAAAAGAATTTTCATTGGCTGTGAAAATTTCCGTTGTCTTCAAAGCTTTGAAATATTCATTGTAACCTCCAATAATTAAAATTCTTGTACTGTCAAGTTCTACAGCTTCAGAACCAGCTCTTAATTGAAGTAGATTAATCGGTATCCTTGTTAAGGATTTATTTGATAAATTAAAACGATAAATTCTATTAAGTAAACCGGTTGAGACTCCTCCAAATAAATATGCATCAGAATTTAATTTGCAGATTGCTTGATGAAAAGGAATTTCTGGTGTACCTGGAAATCTATCTATTATAACAGAAACTGAATCATTTAAAATATTATATTCAACCAAATAATAGAGCCGGGTCGTATCCATATGTATAGGAATTTTCTTCCCACCAATGATATACAATTTACTGTCACTTAAAAAACCTGAAGAAAATTTTCTATTGAAAATCGGATTGTACTTAAAAATGTATGATAGGTTATTCTTCTTCCAGATTTCGAGAGAGAAATAATCGAGAATATTTGATGGCCGATTAATTCCTCCGAATATGAATAAACTATCTTGTAACTTCTCGGCAAAGAAATTCATTCTTTTAAATTTCGTATTTCCAATAATTCGCCAGGAGTTTGTTTGTGGATTATATTCCTGAACGAAATCTACTGGCAAATTTAAAGAGTCAGAAAATCCGCCAATGATTAGAATCACAGAATCCATTACAACAGCACGATGGCCTTTTACAGAAATTGGCATTCGTCCAATTTCTTGCCAATGTAAATTTTGACTGAACCCTAGCGCAATTGATAGCGACCAGAACAAATATGTAAAAATTAGCTTTCTCATATCTATAATTCTGACAATTATTGTGCCAGTT
>JBNAWO010000101.1:0-9193 GCA_049699815.1 Ignavibacteria bacterium
TGTTTACCATCAAATGTTTGTAACTGTTGGTGGTTCAAGTGGGGGAATGGAGTATCCCGGAATTGTTTTTATGGGTCGAGGGTTAGCCGGCGGAATTATGTCGAAAAACACTGCCGCTGTTATTATTCATGAAATTGGTCATAACTGGTTCCCGATGATGCTTAATTCTAATGAGGTCGAATATGCATTTCAGGATGAAGGCTTCAATACTTTCTTTACAAATCTTGCAATGGAAGATTTATATGGAAGAGAGAATAATCGTTTCGCAATTGATAATTGGTTGAAAAAATATATTCCAAATTCTGATATAAGGACTGAAGATTATGCAGAAGTAATTTCATATCAATTGACAGGTTATGATGAACCAATTTTGACTCATTCCGATCGATACGAACAAACTTTTGCTTATTTTCCAAACTCATATTCAAAGACATCAATGGTTTTATTTATGCTTCAGTATGTGATGGGTGAAAATGCTTTTTCTGAATTGTGGAGAGAATATTATACTCGTTTCTTATTTCAAAAAATTTATCCAGAAGATTTTTTCAATCTGGCTGATGAGATTTATCAGAAATATAATGGAAGAAAATCGTTGAGATGGTTCTTTGATCAATGGTTTTACAAAGATTATAAACTTGACCTTGCTCTGGTCAAATGTAAATATGAGAATAAGGATGGAAAGTATCTGACAAAAGTTGGAGTTGTAAATAATGAACGAGCCGTAATGCCTTGTGATGTTATGATTTATCTTGATAACGGTGAAAAAACAACTCTGTGGTTTGATGTCGATGACTTCACGAAAGGAAGTAAATATGTTTCAAAAACAATTTTGCTCGATGCAAAACCAATTAAGGCCGAAATTAATCCCGATAAAAGACTCCTGGATATTAACAGATTGAACAATACATCTGGCTTTTTACCTGAGATTTATTTTGGTTTAAAACCACTTGTTGAGCTTAATCAGTATCCATTCCATTATAAAGTTTTCTTTTATCCCACGCTCTGGTTTAATAATGTTGATAAATTTAAAGTCGGTTTAGGACTTCAGGGTAAATATCTTAAAGATCAAAAATTCTTTGATTTTAATATTTCAACTGGAATAAAATTTACGAATAGTTCACTGGCAGGTGAATTTACTTTAGGAGATAAACTAAATTTTTTAGGTCCCCTTGCTTATGGTTCAATTAAATATTTCAATCTCGAAGGGAGACGAGGTGCTAAAATAAAATTAGACAAAGAATTTGAAAGATATTACAATCGAAATCCAAAATTTATTGTATCAATTTCAGCTAACTACTTTGACGCTTTTGATGAAAAATATTTTGATCCAGACAAATATATGATTAGAACTCAACAGATCACTAGCAGTGGACCTTTTACAATTGAACAAATAGACGAACTGATTGATAGAAAATTTTTATTTATGAATTTAGATTTTAGTTATCAAAATAATTGGGAATTCTTTAGAACAAAATTTAATGTAAATTATCAGACAGGTGTTGTTAGAAGACTTGAGAAACAAACTATCCATTATAATTACTACTATTGGTTAACTACTTCTGAAAATTACAGTAACTTTCAATTTCAAAAGTTAAGCTTCAGTTTCTCGCAGGATTTCAGACCAAAGGATTTTGTCAGTTCGATTAAGTTCAGACAGTTTATTGGTTTAACTCCAAACAAACTTCCGAGAGCAACAGAATTTTATTTAGCCACAGTAAATCCAATTGAAGAATTTGATTTGCCTTTGTACCGCACTACTGGAATAATTGGAAGAAATTTTAGGCAGAATCATTCTATTCCAAATGGTGGCGGTTTTATGCGCGGTTATTTCAAAAATAATTTATCTGATGATTTGATTACAGTTCTAAATGCGCAAATTAATTTTGGTAAAACTTTTACATATCTCGGAACAATTGGTAAAGTAATTGGATTTTTCAATCCATCTTTTTTCTTTGATTATGGAAATGTCTGGGCAAATGAAAAAGAAATCAATTTCAAGGCTTTTAAATACGATTGGGGAATAAGTTTATCTTTAATACCTGAGTTTGATACTCAGGTTGAACGAGCTCTCAACCAAATCAATCCATTTGCAGGACTTGGGATTCAAGATGTTCGATTTGACTTTCCACTTTATGTTAGTCATCCGCCAGCTGGTGAAAATAAATTTAAGTTCAGATGGTTAATAAGTTTTAGAAATGAGTTGTAATTTTTAATTAAAAACTTTAAGACCAAATTAGGTTCTTAGCAAAGATTGGAATTGAATGAAAATTATATCAGGATGATAACCGATTGATAATTTTGTAAACTTTTAACGAGATCATTTTCAGTTTTGAAAAATCACCTAATTTATTTTTGTTGTAAAAAAAATAAAAATAAGCGTATAAATTCTGTAGAGAGGTCGAATGAATAAATTAGCATTAGCACTCGGAGGTGGAGGAGCAAGGGGACTTGCTCACATTGGATTCCTAAAAATTTTGGAAGAGCAAAAAATTAAAATCGATGCAATTTCCGGTTGCAGTATGGGAGCAATCGTTGGCGGACTTTTTTCTTACTTCGGAAATATTGAAGCGGTTGAAGAATTTGTTTTTGATACGATCTCGAGTGAAAAATATAAAAGACTTGGAATTGATAAATTAAGCACGAAAAAAGAAACGAGCATTAATTACTTTGAGCAGTTCTTTGATTTCGTTGGAACAAGCATTCAAATTATTAAAGCAATTAATCGAAATTCATACTTTGATGAAGAACTAACCGATGAGATTTTTGATTTTATTCCAGATGTAAATATGGAAACTTTAAAGATTAAATTTTTTGCTGTTGCGACAGATTTAATTTCAGGACAAGAGATTGTCTTCTCAAATGGAAGTTTGAGGAAAGCATTGAAAGCAAGCGCAGCAATTCCAGGAATTTTTCCTCCAGTAAAATATCGTGATTACTATTTAGTTGATGGAAGTGTAACGGATCTTGTTCCAGTGAAAATTTTAAAAGACTCAGGTTTTGAGAAAATCATTGCTGTTGATGTTGTTAAAAGCCTTGAGAATCCAAATCCGCCGAAAAACATAATTGAAGTTCTTTATCGAGTTGAAAGCATTTCATCTTATCAACTTTCTGCTTTGCAATTAAAGGATGCGGATCTCTTAATTTACCCGGAAGTTAGAAATTACGATTGGTCAGATTTTTATCTTGCTAAGGAACTCATCAGTGAAGGTAAAAAAACTGCAGCAATTCATCTTGATGAAATTGTGAGATTGTATAAATCCAATATCTATTACATTCGTTTTCGAAAATTAATCGAACGAATTAAGAACAAATGAAGCGACCATTAATTGTGGCTCACCGTGGATATCCATCTAAAGCAATTGAAAATACAATTGAATCATTCAAAATTGCATTCGAATGTGGAGCCGATTTTATTGAAGGTGATTTCTGGTTGACAAGAGATGATGAAATAGTTTGTTTACACGATGAAGATTTATTGAGAATTACGAATAAAAAAAGCTCGCTTAAAGTTACAGAGGCGAATTTAAGTTCTATTCGACTTTTGAGTTTTCGTGATGAAAAATTTGGTCAAGGTCTCATAATCCCGACCTTAGAAGAGATTTTTCAGCTTCTTCCAGAAAGAAGAGGATTGTTTATTGAAATTAAAGATTCAAAGACAAGATTTGTTGAGGTGTTGAAAACCAAAATTGAAAAATTAAAATTTCCTTCGGAAAGGTTAAGAATAATTTCTTATCATACTCACATTTTGAAATTATCAAAGTTGTTGTTGCCTGATATCAAAACCTATTTGATATTTGATTGGTTTTTGATAAGGAAGAAATGCAAGAACAAAATAGTCATTTCGAGATTTTTACATTTACTCGATCAAATTAAGTGCAATGGAATTGACTTAAACTACTCATCAAATATTAATGCAGAGTTTGTAAATAAAATTAAGGAGGCAGGTTTTGAAATTGGAATTTATAATATCAATGACGAAGAATCATTACAAAAAATTCTAAAATTAAATATTGATTTTATAACAACAGACTTTCCTGAACTTGCTTTTAAGATTTTAAAAAATAATTAAGGTTAAAATTTAGTTCACAAATCATTTTCACCATTTGCTCTTAAACCATGCGGCTTCATCAAAGTAAGGTTTTGTTAATTCTTCCAGCTCTCTCATTTGTTTTTCACTCAAAGGCTTAAAGTTCTTCGCAATTTTAATATTTTCTTCGAGTTCATTTAATGTTGAAATTCCCACTATAACTGTACTGACCGGAAGAGTTAAAACATATTCCATTGCCTGTTTCATCGTGGTGATTCCGCCATTACGGAAAATTCTTCCACGTGCAGGAATTTTCATTCCGATTATTCCAAGATTTTTTTGAACAGCAAACGGCAGTAAATTGTCAATGAAAGATTTGTTGTGTCTATCAGCTGCATTGAGAGCCATTAAAATACAATCAAAATTATATTCATCAATTCCTTTTTTTAGAATCCACGGATCGTAATGTCCGGTTATTCCAAGAAATCGAACAATTCCATTTCTTCTTGCTTCTTCAAGGGCTTTAATTGCTCCATTGGATGCGAAGATTTTTTTCAAGTCTTCTTCAGTTCTAACATTATGGAGTTGCCATAAATCAATTCTATCAGTTTGAAGTTGCTTAAGACTCTTTTCAAGTAATTTCATTGAACCATCATAAGAGCGATCATGAGTTTTGGTTGCAAGAAATACTTCGTTACGTCTTTCTTTCATCACTTTGCCAATGTAAGTTTCACTTATTCCTTGTCCATAAGCTGCTGCAGTATCAATGTAATTTACACCAAGATCAATTGCTCGGTTAATTATTGTAATAGATTCATTTTCTGTCCCAGGTTTTTCTAAAGTTGCCTGTCCACCAAGTGAAAATATTCCAACTTGATATCTGGTTTTACCAAGAACTCTTTTCGGCATTTGAGTGTCTTTTGCAAACAAAGTAGGAATGAATTTTTCTGATTTAGATAAGAGATAAGTTCCTGCAGCAGCAATTGAAACTTTAATGAAATTTCTTCTTGAGAATTTCATTGTTTGTTCTCCTCAATTTATTAAAAAAAATTTGATGGTAATCAGACCGAAACAACTTTTATCATATTAGAGATTGATTTTTGTTTTGTTTTCAAACTGCCGACGAAAAGAAGCAAATCACCTTTTTTAAAGATTTTACTTTTTACAAATAAGTTAATTGAATTTTCAATTACGCTTTCAAAATCTGAAATATCATCAAGGACGATTGCATCAACTCCACGATAGAATTTTAATGAATTAAGCGTTTTCAAACTATTTGTAATTGCAATTATTGGAGCAGAAGGGAAATACTTCGATAGAACAATTGCTGTGAATCCAGAATAAGTAATAGGTACAATCGCTTTAACTTTTAAATCATTGGCAAGCTGGCACGATGCGTAAGCAATTGATTGAATATGAGCTTCATCGGTTTCAATGTAATCGTAATTCACATTGTAATTGGTTTTAATTTTTTCTGCTCTTTTGATGAGCCGAGACATTGTTTGAACAACACGAATTGGATTTTTTCCAATTGAAGTTTCTGCGGTTAAAAGAACAGCATCTGTTCCATCTAAAACAACATTGGCAACATCTGAAGCTTCGGCGCGAGTTGGAATTGGATTATTGATCATACTATCAAGCATTTGAGTTGCGGTGATCACAAGTTTTCGTGCTTCAATGCTTCGTCGAATTATAAATTTTTGGATTGGGGGAACTTCTTCGGGTCCAAGTTCTACTCCCAGATCTCCGCGCGCAACCATTACTCCATCCGCAACTTTTAAAATTGACCCAAAATTTTTTACTCCTTGTTTTAGTTCAATCTTAGCAATGATGGGAATATCGACTTTTCTTTTTCTCAAATAATCTTTCAGATCAAAAATATCCTTTTGAGTTCTTACAAAAGACAAAGCCAGATAGTCAAGTTTGTTTTCAATAGAAAAATCAATCCATTGTTTATCAATTGGCGTTAATGAAGGAGTTGTAAGCATAGTATCTGGAACATTCAATCCTTTTCTTTCTTTCAAGATACCGCCTTCTATAACTTTGCATTGAACATAATCTTTGAATTTCTTTACAACTCTTAACTTAATTAATCCGTCGTCAATTAAAATCCTTTCACCAATCTCTAATTCTTTTGAGAGATTTCTATAAGAAGTTGAGAAACCAGTTTCATCACCTAAAATTTCTTTATCAAATATGTTGATTAGCTTTCCACCTTTTAATTCGATTTGACCATTTTTTAATCTACCAACTCGAATCTTTGGTCCTTGAAGGTCTCCTAAGATTGCAATATTCTTTTCAAGTTTTCTTGATTCTTCTCTGATAGTCTTAACAGATTGAGCAAAAGTTTCAACATCGCCATGGGAAAAATTAAATCTAATTCCATCAGCACCAGCTCTAATCATTCCTCTAATTAATTTCGGTCCGTTTGAGGCTGGTCCAATTGTTACAATCATTTTAGTTCGTTCACCTTGAAGAACTTTCATCAGGATTTTCCTTTCATATTGATCAAGTATGATCTACTTTTTTTTAATTACGAAACCAACTTTTTTCTTTCTAGTGGTTTTTTCCTTTTGTTTATGTTCTATGGATATTTCATATAATTCTTTGAGGCGATTGTAAACTTGCTCGTAAACTGTATTTTTTTCCCATTTCCCGTTGATCAATTTTCCGGCTTTTACACCAGTTAAAATTTCAATCCCTTCATCAATGGTATCAATTGCCCAGATATTGAACATTCCTTTTTTGACAGCGTCAATCACTTCGTCTTTTAAAAGTAAATCCTTTAAATTTCTTTTTGGAATAATTACCCCTTGTGTTCCATCAAGACCTTTGATTTTACAGACCTTGAAGAAACCTTCGATCTTTTCATTCACACCACCGATTGGTTGAATTATTCCTTTTTGATTGACTGAGCCAGTAACAGCAATTCCTTGCTTTATTGGAATTCCACTTAATGCGGATAGCAATGCATAAATTTCGGTTGAAGAAGCACTATCACCATCAACACCACTATAAGATTGCTCAAAACAAATACTGGCAGAAAAGGAAAGCGGAAAATTCTGTCCAAATTTTTCTTTTAACAGACCAGAAATTACAAGAACACCTTTATCGTAAATTTTTCCTGACAATCGAGCTTCTCTTTCAATATTTACAATTCCTGTATTTCCTGCTGATACAGCCACTGTAATTTTAGATGGCTTTCCAAATGAGTAATCGTTTATTATATAGACTGAAAGTCCATTTATTTCACCAACTTTTTCACCAGAGATGTCAATTATTATAATTCCATCTTTGATCATTTCATTAATTTTTTCTTCAATCATACTGTGACGATAAATGTAATTTTCATAGGCTATTTTTACATGATCACCAGTTACAATCTCAGCACCTGAGTCTTTTGCCCAAAAGTTAGCTTCGCGGACTATATCGGCAACAACTGAAAATCTTGCGGTCAATTTATCTTTTGAACCAGCATAACGTGCAGAAAATTCTGCAAGTCGAGCAATTGCTAAACGATCGAAATGAAGTAGTTTTTCTTCATCGCAGAGTTTTCTTACGAGCCCAGCTAAATCGTTGAGAGCTTTTGGGGTGTTTTTCATTTCATAATCAAAATCAGCTCTGACTTTGAAGATCTTTTTGAAATCTTCTTCATATTCACTTAATAGATAGTAAATCTCATCGTTTCCAATAAAGATTATTTTTGTATTGATTTCAATCGGTTCGGGTTTGATGTTTGTTGTGTAAAGTAAATATTGTCCCATATAATCTTGGATTTCAAGTTTGCGATACATCAAAGTTCTTTTGAGAGTTTTCCACACACCTGGTTCGGTTAGAGCATCAAAAGCATTAAGGACAAGGTAGCCACCGTTTGCTCTCAAAATTGATCCAGCTTTAATATTCATAAAATCAGAATACCAGGCTCCACCTCCTTCATAAATTCTTTCAATCGTTCCAAAAAGATTTGTGTAAGTTGGAGTTGTCTCAATGATCACAGGGCATTCTTTAGTTGATGAATTATCAAGGATTACATTTACACGATAAACTCTGAATGGGTCTCTAATCTCTTCAAGAGCGGGAGGAAGTTGTGGTTGTTGCTGTTGTGGCTGTTCTGGTTTTCCAGCTTCTTTGAAATCATCCAAATTATTCATTATTGATTCTTTGACTTCATCAAGATATTCATGAACCTTTGGATAATTGAATTTTTCTTTCATATCAGTTATTACACCAGTGATAAGATTATTCACAGCTTCTTGCTCCAGTTTTAATAATTTTTCTTGATATTCTCTTGAAAGTTGAAGTCCCTTTTTGAAAAGCTCTTGAAGCTGGATTGTGTACTCTTGATATTTTTGATAAACTTTTTCGGCTTCTTCAGGTGAAATTGTGTTGTTGTTCACAAGTTCTGCAACTTGTTGTATTGGGACCGGTTTGCCGTTAATTATTGGAAAAATTTCTGGACGATAAAATTGTCCCATCTGAACCTGACCAAGGGAGAAATTTTCTTTTTTAATTTCATTTTCAAATTCAAGCATTAACTTCTTTTCTTCTTCAGCATAACTTTCCATTATGTTTTTTCTTCTGACTGCATAAGCTTCATCTTCAAGTACAACTGGAATTTTATCAATTAAAAAGTCAATCATTGAATCCATTGCATTGGCAAACATTTGCGCAACACCGACCGGGAATACAAGCAATCGGGGCATATCTGGATTCGAAAAATTGTTTACATAAGCATAATCATTCAAGACAGGGCAATTGGGGCTAATTCTCTCTAAAATTTTTTGAATTGTTGTGGCTTTACCTGTTCCTGAAAGTCCTGTGACAAAAATATTATAACCAGGTGAATATAGATCTACTCCCAGTCGAAGTGCTTTCAATGCTCTTTCCTGACCAATAATGCCTTCAATTGGTTCAAGATTTTTTGTCGATTCAAATTCAAAGATTTCAGGATCGCAAGTCCAGGTAAGTTCTGATGGAGGTAATGGATTATGTTTGGGAGCTGGTTTTAATTTTTTGGGCATGAAACTCTCACCTTTTTTTGAAAATTAATGAAATTGAAGATTTGTTGAAAGAATTAAATTTATGTAAAAAGTAAACAGAATTATTTTTCATTCATATTTAACAATGAAAGTTATTATTAAAAAGCTTCGCATAAGGTTTTTTGGA
>JBNAWO010000102.1:0-9180 GCA_049699815.1 Ignavibacteria bacterium
TTTTGTTATTTACTGAAAAGCCACCTTGATTAGAAATTAGATGAAAAGCTTCCTGGCTATTTGAAAATTTTGGTCCAAACAAAACCGGTATCCCATATACTGCAGGCTCTAATACATTGTGAATGTTTGATTTGAAACCTCCACCAACAAAAGCAACATCAGCATAAGCATAAAGAATTAGCAAAATTCCAACCGAGTCGACAATGATTATTTTTTCGTCCCTGTACTGATTTAGCGCAGAGAAACGAATTGTCGAAATATTTTTATTCAACTCAAATTCAATTTGCTCTAAAGTTGGAATTGATGGTTCGTGTGGAACTATGATCGAAATCAAATTTCTCTCATATTTATGAAGTTTGATTAATGCCGGGAATAAAACTTCTTCATCCTCTTTCCATGTACTTCCAGCGACAAATATTTTCCTTCCTTCAATTATCTTTTCATTTAAAATTTTTTGTTTTAATGCTGATTGACTTTTTTGATAAACTCGATCGTATCGAGTATCGCCGGCAACTTCAATTTTTTCAGGTTTAACTCCAATTTCGACAAAACCTTTTCGATCTTCATCTGAAATTGTTAGAATTTTTTCAAACTTATTGAATAAAAATTTGTGGAAATTTCTCACGATAAAAATCTTACGGGGAGAGTTTTTCTTCATTGTTGCATCTACTAGAACAACAGGGATCTTTCTCTTTTCAAGTTCAAAAACTGAATTGGGCCAGATATCATATCGCATATAAATTAAAATTGATGGTTTTATTATATCAACAAATCTTTGAACATTCTTTTTTGAATCGAATGGATAATAAGTAATTAAATCTGCCCTATCATATCTTTTCGCAGCATTGTAACCACTTGGTGAGAGAAAAGATGGCAGAATAAAATAATCTTTATTAGAATTTATTTTTTCGATTATTGGTTTTGCCTGCTCAAATTCTCCAACCGAAGACGAATGGAACCAAACAACTTTTTTTGAAAAGTTTAACTTTCCGAAATCATTTTCCAGTTGACTGAACAATTTTTTTCGATCGCGTAGAGCTGTTCTTATCTTATTGTTAAATAATGAAGCAAACTTTAATGTCAAATAAAAAATTGGGATGATCAAATAATTATAAAACAATATCCAAAAATTATTCATAGGAATTTTTACCTGAAATTAATTCTTCAACTTTTTGAACTATTAAGTCGGGTGAAATTTCTATCATACATCTAAAATGTTTTTTTGGACATTTTGATCTACCAATATGAGAACAAGGTCTGCAACTTAAATTATTATTCTCAACAATGATCGAGTTTTCAAAAATCGGAGTAAAACCAAATTCTCTTACAGTCGAACCAAATATTGCAACAGTTGGAATTTTTAATAAAGAAGCAAGATGCATCAAACCTGAGTCATTGGTAATCACAACAGAACATTTTTTCATTAACGCAGCTGTTTCAAATAGATCATTTTCATTTTGAAAGTTTTTAACTGAATAATTATCAATCTCAAGTGCCTGACAAATTTCTCTATCCTCAATTCCTCCAAAAAGTGCAATGAAATAATTTTTCTGAATTAACTTGCGCAAAACTACTTTTAATAAATCGACAGGATATCTTTTAGTATAATGCTTTGAACCGGGACAAACTCCAATTACAATTTTATCATTAAAAGAATCGGGCAATTTTTTAAGAGAATTATTTTCTTTTTTTTGATCAACTTCAAAATAGAGCGGAAGATTTTTCAGGTCAAAATCTGGATAAATTGTTCTGATATAATTAATCGCAATTGATGAATTGTTCTTCAACAGATTGATTTTGAAATATACAAGTAAAAATTTTTTGAGAGTCGGCTTCTTAAAACGATAAACTCTGGTCTTGAAATTAAACGGATAAAGTTGATGGCTTCTTAAATTATTCTGTAAATCTATTATAATGTCGTAATTCTCTTTCTTAATAATCGATTTAACTTCTGTTTGATTATCTGGCTTTAAGATTATAACCTTCTCAACGAATGGATTTGAGTCAATTGCTTGTAAAAATTTTTCTTTAACCAGAAAATGAATTATTGGATTGTTCTCTCGTTCTTTTAAAATTTTAATTAAAGGATAAGATAAAAGAATATCTCCCAGTGAGCTTAGTCGAATAATTAAAATTTTTTTCTTTTTGGGCTCAATCATCACAACTAATTTAAAGAAATTTGATGAGATGAAGATTTAACCTAATTTTTTCTTTTTATCCAAAAACTCATTTTTGTTAAAAACTACATCATAATTAAATTGCAATAAAAATTTTGAGGATTGAAAAGGATATTAAAGAGGAAAGAATATGACTTCACTACCGCCATCTCCTGTAAAACCATTCCCAGAAAACAGTATTGAGAAGAAAGCTTATTCGATTGCAGAAAGTTTAGCTGATTTTTTACCAATAATGAATGATAGAAATCGTCTTGGATTTAATTTGTATCGTCACCTTAAAGGGGAAGGAGACGATATTCCCACAATCGTTAAAACTAACAAATTCACCATCCAAAAAATCTCGAAGGAAGAACTCATCCAACTAATACAGCAAAAAGTTGAAGATGTAAAAAAAGATCTTCTCGTCTGATCAACAAATTTTGCAACATACTATTTTAGTATTCGTCAAACGCCTAAAAAATATGATAAAAATGAAGAAAATCCAGTATACTCTGGTGATTGCTCTCCTATTAATTCAATCACTTTTCTCTCTTTCGAAGCCAGGCGATTTCAAGAAAGTAGTTGCTTTCAGAGTTAATGAAGAAATTACGATTGACGGCAAATTATCAGAATCAATTTATCAAAATGTCAATCCAGTTTCAGAATTTACCCAAAGAGAACCTGATGAAGGAAAACCTGCCACGGAAAAAACAGAAGTCTGGACTTTTTATGATGAAAATAATTTTTATGTAGCTGCAAGACTTTATGATTCAAAACCAGATTCAATTACAAAGATTTTAGGTCGACGAGATAATTTTCTTTCTTCAGATTATTTCGGATTTGCAATCGATACTTATCTTGATCGCAGGAATGCATTTTTCTTTCTGGTTAATCCAGCGGGTTCGATTATAGATGGACAGTTTTTTAACGATGGCTGGGATGATGAAACCTGGGATGGTGTTTGGGATTATGCTGTTTCTTTTTTGGATAGTGGTTGGTGTGTTGAAATTAAAGTTCCTTTCTCTCAACTCCGTTTCAAGAATCTTGATGAACAAATATGGGGAATTAATTTTTATAGAAGAATAAATCGCAAAAAAGAAGAATCGCATTTTGTTTATGTTCCAAAGAATGAAAACGGTTATGTCTCCCATTTTGCAACTTTAATTGGTTTAAAAGGCATCAAACAAAAACAGAGGATTGAATTTCTACCATACATTGCTGGCAAGGCTCAATATCTGGTCCACGATCCACTTGATCCATTTTACAAGAAAAATCAATATCAAAAAAATTTTGGTATAGATTTCAAGATTGGTGTTGGTAGTAATTTGACAGTCGATGGAACCATAAATCCAGATTTCGGTCAGGTTGAAGTTGATCCAGCGGTAATTAATTTATCTGCTTTCGAAACTTTTTACGCTGAAAAACGATCGTTCTTCATTGAAGGAAGAAACTTACTCAATTTTGGTACTGGAGGATCAAACAGCAACTTTTCGTTCAATTGGCCCAATCCACAAATTTTTTATTCAAGAAGAATTGGAAGAGCGCCAAGAATTCCTGTCAAATACAATGGTTTTGTCAATTATCCAGATAAAACAAGAATTTTAAGTGCTGCAAAATTATCCGGCAAAATCACAAGTGATTGGTCTATTTACTTTTTGAATGCTTTAACCGAAAGAACTTATGCAACAATTGACTCACAAAACATACGTTTTAATCAAGAGATTGAACCATTCACCTATTATGGTGTTTTTCGGACTCAGAAAGAATTCAATTCCGGTAAGCAATCGATTGGCTTGATCTCAACTGCCGTTCTTCGTGATATTCGAGATGATTTTATTAATTCAAGACTTGTTCGTTCTTCAACTACTATTGGATTAGACGGTTGGACCTATCTTGATAAAGATGAAAATTATGTTTTTACAGGTTATATAGCAAGATCTCAACAATATGGTTCAAAAGAATCAATAAGAAGACTTCAAGAAGCACCACAAAGATATTTTCAAAGACCGGACGCAAAGAAATTTAAACTCGATACAACTTTAACAGAATTTTCTGGCAATGCCGGAAGATTTACACTCAATAAACAAAGAGGTAACTTTTATTTAAATTCCGCATTTGGTTTTATCTCACCTGAATTTGATGTAAATGAAACCGGTTTTCAATATAGAGCTGATGTTTTAAATTCACATTTAGTTTTAGGTTATCGATGGTTTGAACCTGATGGTATCACTAGGAGAAAGAATTTATTTTTCGCAATGTTTGCTAATTCTGATTTTGAAGGGAACTTGACAAATAAAGGATTTATGCTTTTCGGTGGATTTCAATTGATGAATTTTTATTCCTTTGATTTTGATTTTGGATTTGCACCGCAAGTCTACGATAAAGAACTAACCCGTGGTGGTCCATTAACTTTAAGGCCTGATGCTTACTGGTATAGTTTTAATTTTGAAAGTGATGAATCAAAAGACTTTATAATTGAATTTAGATTGCACAGCGAAAATTTAGTCACAAGTTCAAAAGGTGTTAGCTCTGAAATTTCCTTCGAATGGAAACCGAATTCACAATTGAATATATCCTTTGCACCAGAATACATATATACTTGTGATAAAAGTCAATGGATTACAAGGATTGATGACATCTTCGCTACAAGCACTTATAATTCAAGATATATTTTTGGTGAAATACTTCAAAAAACAATCTCAGCAAATTTGAGAATTAACTGGACATTCACACCAAAACTTACACTTCAACTATTTGCTCAACCATTAATCTCTGCTGGAAGTTACTCTAACATTAAAGAACTGAGAGAACCTAAAACTTATAATTTTAACACTTATGGTTTTGATAAAGGATGGATAATAAAACGAACTAATGAGTATGAAATTGATCCCGATGGAAATGGTCCCGCTCCATCATTTATTCTCTCTAATCCAGATTTTAATTTCAAATCTCTTCGCATTAATGCAGTTTTAAGATGGGAATTTTTACCAGGTTCTTCTCTCTATTTTGTGTGGACACACGACAGAACAAACTTTGATAATCCTGGTTCTCTTTTTGTAAAACGAGATTTAAAAACTCTATTAAATTCATCCTCAAATAACATCTTAATGTTGAAGCTTACCTACTGGCGGGATATTTAATTGAATTTGAAAATTCTTTTAATTGAAAATTGTTGGTCGAATTAATACTTCAAAATTTTTCCCTCTAAGCTTTGTGAACGAATAATTTTATCTTAACATTCTCGTCAGTCACCTTTTAAAAGGCTCAAGATAACAGATGATCGAATTTCGATAACCTTAAAGTGAAAGTGGATTCCCGTTTACGCAGGAATGACAGGATGACTACATTCGACAGGTTAAGGTTAACATTCCTCGAAAAGCTTCGAGTGAAAGTGGATTCCCGCTTAAGCTTGAATGACAGTGTGACAGTAAGTTATTATTTGACGATCTCAAGGTGACAATTAAGTATCACACGATTAGCTTAATGGGACAATCCATTTTAATACGACTTAATCTCTCTTTCAAAATTTGAAAAGGCAAAAAAAACAATAAAAAAAGTCAGGCCAAGATTAACTCAACCTGACTTTTCAAATTTGTAATTACAAAACGAAAGTATTTTTTATGTTCCTTCAGAGTAATCCGAAATATATCGAATCTGTTCTTTAGTCAATTTATCAATTTTATAGCCAAGAGTTTTTAGCTTAATTGATGCAATATATTGATCCTGTTCTTCAGAGATTTCGTGAACAGAATTTTCTAATCTCACACCTTTGTTATCAAGCTCCGCTAATCTAATTTGAGACATAAATTGATTAGCAAAAGACATATCCATAACTTCTGAAGGATGACCCTCAGCGGCAGCAAGATTAACCAATCTACCCTGTGCGAGAACATAAATTCTTTTTCCATTCTTAAGAGTATATTCTTCATTATTTTCTCTGATCAACCTTTTCGATTTTGCTAGCTTTGCAAGATCATCCAGATTAATTTCACAATCATAATGCCCCGTATTGCAAACAATCGCACCATCTTTCATCTTTTCAAAATGTCTTTTAACGATTACATCTTTAACACCGGTTGCGGTAATAAAGATATCGCCAATCTTTGCAGCTTCATCCATTGGCATTACACGGAAACCCTCAAGAGCGGCTTTCAATGCAGCTGTTGGTTTTACTTCGGTGACTATTACATTTGCGCCCATTCCTGCAGCTCTTTTTGCAACTCCACTACCACAATGGCCATAACCAGCAACGACAAAATTTTTCCCTGCGAGCAAGACACTTGTAGCTCTCAATATTCCATCGATAGAAGATTGACCTGTTCCATAGACATTATCAAAATCCCATTTTGTCTCGGCATCATTTACAGCAATCACAGGATATTTCAAAGCACCATCAGCTGCCATTGCACGTAGTCTTTTCACACCAGTTGTTGTTTCTTCTGTACCGCCAATAACTTTTTCAGCAAGTTTTGGATATTTATTATGAATTGTAAAGATTAAATCGGCACCGTCGTCAAGAGTTAGATTTGGTTCAAACTTCAATGTTTGTTCGATGCACCAATAAAATTCTTTTACATTCATCCCGTGCCAGGCAAAAATTGATATGCCTTTCTTTGCAAGAGCGGCAGCAACATCATCCTGAGTCGATAGTGGATTGCAACCACTCCAGCTTACTTCTGCCCCTGCAGCAACAAGTGTTTCAATTAGTACAGCTGTTTCTTTTGTTACATGAAGACAACCGGCAATTTTATATCCCTTGAGTGGTTTAGTTTTGCTGTATTCTTTCCTAAGTTCCATTAATACGGGCATTCGAGATTCTGCCCACTCAATTTTTTTCCTTCCTTCGTCGGCTAATTTCAAGTCACGAACTTTGTATACACCAGGTTTATAATCCATTATAAATTTTCTCCAATTTTAGTTTACATTTACTTAATTAATGATTTGAATAAATCTACAAGATCAAGTTTTTCCCAGGTAAAACCATTTTCATTTCTACCAAAATGTCCATAAGCAGCAGTTGCTTTATATTTTGGTTTAAGAAGATCAAGACGATTGATGATACCTCTTGGTGTCAAATCAATTTCTTTCAAAATGAATTCGGCAAGTTGTTTATCAGGGATTAATCCAGTTCCAAATGTATTTACAAAAATCGAAACAGGTTTTGCGACTCCAATTGCATAGGCAACTTGAACGAGACATTCTTTTGCAAGTCCTGAGGCTACAACATTCTTCGCAATATGTCTTGCGGCATAAGTTGCGCTTCTATCAACTTTGGTTGGATCTTTACCACTGAAAGCACCACCGCCGTGTGGTGCATATCCACCATAAGTATCAACGATAATTTTCCTTCCAGTTAAACCTGTATCTCCATGAGGTCCACCTATTTCAAATTTACCAGTTGGATTTACATAGTAAATTGTTTTATCGTCAAGAAGTTCTTCCGGAATTACTTTTTTTACAACAAATTCGATTACATCTTCACGAATTTTTTCTTGAGTTACATCACCATCGTGTTGTGTGGAAACAACAATTGTATGAACTCGAACTGGCTTTTTATTATCATCATACTCAATAGTTACTTGAGACTTTGCATCTGGTCTGAGATAGGGCATCAGATGTTTTTCTTTTTTTCTAATTTCAGCCAATCGTTTAACAAGTTTATGAGCATACATAATTGGTGCGGGCATAAACTCTTCTGTTTGATCTGTCGCATAGCCGAACATCATTCCTTGATCTCCTGCACCACCTTTATCAACTCCCATCGCAATATCAAGTGATTGCGAATGAATTGAATTTAAGACCGAACAGGAATCGGCATCAAACCGATAAACCGGGCTTGTGTAACCAATTTCACGGATAGTTTCTCTTACAACATCCTGAATATTAACTTGAGCTTTAGAGGTTATTTCTCCACCAACCAATACAAGTCCGGTAGTTACAAATGTTTCGCAGGCAACTCTTGAATTGGGATCCTGACGCAAATATTCATCTAAGATTGCATCTGATATCTGATCACAGATTTTATCTGGATGCCCTTCGGAAACTGATTCGGATGTAAACAACATTGACATCTTTTTACTCCATTTAGTTTTTAATAAAATTCTATTTCTGTTGAATCGCCAGTATTTAATTTTTTAAACTGGCCTTGAATTATTGTATTATTTCCAATTATTGAATCTCTCAAAATTGCATTATAAACTTTTGCATTAAATCCAACGATGCTATTTACAATGATTGAATTTTTAATTTCAGCACCATCATTAATTGTGGTGTAAGGTCCAATTACACTATTTTCTACCTTGCTCTTCGGTGAAATATAAACAGGCTTTTGAATTACAACACCTTCAATTTTTTCAGTATTGTTTAATTTTTCAAGGAGATGATGATTAGTTGAAAGAAGAGTTTCTGGTTTACCGCAATCAAACCATCCTTCAACTGTGAAGGGAACAAACTTTTCACCTTTATCTAACATTAACTGCAAAGCGTCAGTCAACTGATATTCATCCTTTGTTCTAATATCTTTGGTGATTATCTCATTAAGACAATTTTCAAGTAAATCTGAATTTTTAATATAGTATAATCCAACTATTGCAAGTTTGCTGATTGGAGTCTCGGGTTTTTCAATTAATTTCGAGATGAATCCATTTTCAACAATTGCAACTCCAAATCTTCTTGGATCATCAACTTCTTTAACTCCAAGAGCAGAGAATTTTTGTGAGAGCATTGATTTCAAATCAACATCGAAAATTGTATCGCCTAAAATTATCAAAAGCTCATCACCTTTGAATGTATCTTTAGCCATATAAATTGCATGACCCAGTCCCAGTTGCTCATCCTGTTGAACGAAATCAGCTTCAATGTTATAATTTTCTTTGATAAATTCCTCAACCTTCTCACCAAGATAACCAACTATAAAAGTAGCCTTTGAAATTCCTTCAAGTATAATTCGGTCCATAATGTGACCGAGAATAATTCGCGGAAAACTTCGCCATCCTGGGGGAGAAGGGTGGAAGCTTTGGTTAAA
>JBNAWO010000103.1:0-240 GCA_049699815.1 Ignavibacteria bacterium
ATCAACCGAACCTGAACAGCCAACCTCAAAAGCACCAAATCCACCTGCAAATGTTTCTGTAGTGGTTGATGCAGTTGCTGGTGGCGATGCTTTTGCAATTGTAAGCTGGGAGAAATCACCTCAACATGATGACGCAAATTTCAAAGGTTATATTGTTGTAACTTACATTGTCAATCAAATGGGTGATCCTCAAAATACTTTTGACTCCGCTTTTGTCCCCAAAATTGAATCAAGAAAAAG
>JBNAWO010000103.1:250-9001 GCA_049699815.1 Ignavibacteria bacterium
CAGAATATTCAAAGAGGAATTAGATACAAAACCTATGTGTACGCTGTAAATCAGGATAACAAAAGAAGCATTCCTTTTGGAACAATAATTTATGCTGGAGTTTATTACGGCGAAGGAATGATCGATGAATTTAAATTATCTGGAGCTGCGAGATCTGGTTATGGCTGGACACCTTCAACTGGTGTAGGTTCACAGTATTCTTTTGGCCAATCGAATTATCCATATATTGATTTACATATGCGTCTTGATTCAATGAGCAATGTTTTAACTTTTTACTCACCGAATGTGAAAGCGGCTTTCCCTGGTGCAAGGGTCACCAAATTTGCTGTTCTTCCAAAAACTGCTCAGGATGGTTTTGATATGGTTGAAGGTTTAGAAGAACCTACACTCTCAGCTGTCTCTGTTGTAAAAGATAATGTGTACTTACTCAAAACACAGGATAGTGTTTATGTAAAAGTCTGGGTTAAGAATATTAAAACAACCGGTTCAGGAACTGATGCTTATAGGACTGCTGAGTTCGAATACAAAATTCAACCGATTGTAAACTTAAGAGTTGTTAAAAGATGAATTTAGGTAATGCTCAGGTTTAATCTATTTCGACCTGAGCTTTTTTATTTTAAATCCATAAGTTCTTTTGACTAAGAAAGTTTAGGTAGGTAATTTTTTTCGTTAAGGGTATATCAATAAATGAACGAATAATCTTGTTTAATTAAAACTTTCAATTATTCTTATGAAGATAACTATCGTTTTAGTTCTGCTCAGTTTGTTGTCATTTAATTTTTCAAATGCAACTCAAAATTTTTCTGATTCGACTCGATTTGTTCATACAGCAGATTTTGATGCGAGAGTTAAAAAGGGTATCGATCATATTTATAATATTCAGTTTGATTCGGCGGAAACAGTTTTCAAAAAATTAATGCTTGATTATCCTGATAGTCCTGCAGGTCGATTTTTTCTCGCGATGATTGATTGGTGGAAAATTGCAATTGATCCAGATAATGAATCACTGGATAATTTGTTCTTTGAGAAACTTGAAGATGTAATTTATCATTGTGATCAGATTTTAAAAATAGACGACAAAAATCTGGATGCAATTTTTTTCAAAGGTGGTGCAATTGGCTTTCGTGGTAGATTGAGAGGTTTACGGGACAGCTGGATTAAAGCTGCTGATGATGGAAGAGAAGCACTTCCTCTTTTACAACTTGCCTGGTCAATTGACTCGACTAACTATGATTTACTTTTTGGAATGGGAATTTATAATTATTTCGCTGAGGTAATTCCAGATGAATTTCCTTATGTAAAACCATTAATGATTTTCTTTCCAAAGGGGAATAAAAAACTCGGGATTCAACAACTTCAGATTGCTTCGGAAAAAGCAAAATACGCTTCAACTGAATCAATGTATTTTCTACTTTACATTTTTTATCATTACGAAGAAGATATTTTTCAAGCACGAAAATATGCATCTATCTTGCACGAAAAATATCCTTTCAATCCAATTTTTCATCGTTATTTGGGTAGAACATACATTAGGTATGGAGATTATAAAACCGCATCAGATATTTTCAAAGAAATTTATGATAGAAGTGAAAAAGGATTTTCCGGTTATACCAAAAATGCAATGCGTGAGGCTGCTTATTACATTGGAATGAATTATAGATTTGAGGGTAAATATGATTCGTCAGCATTTTTCTTCAAAAAGTGTGTTGATATAAGTAAAGAAATTGATAAAAGAGGTGATGAGTCAGGTTTTCAATCTTATGCCGCATTAAATCTGGGAATGGTTTACGATTTAATGGGGAGACGGGACGAGGCAATTGAGGCCTACAAATATGTCCTCTCTATTAAAAATTGGAGTGATGCTCATTCATCTGCTGAAAGGTATATCCAGAAACCTTATGGAAATTAGTATTTTCATTTGCATATTTGTGATATAATGATTCAATTACTAATTCATATTTGTAGATGAGTACATTTTTACTTCTTATTTTAATAGTTGTATTTGGATTTCTTTCTTTCCATTTCATTAATCAGAAGCTTCAGAAAAAACTTCTTTATTTAACGGGTCTTGAGTTCCTTTTTCTCGGGATTCTAATTGGAGAACCATTTTTAAAATTCATTAATGAATTATTTAAGATTCGAATGCCTGTGTTGTTAGATAGAGAAGGTTCACTTCAATTAAGACCCGTTATTGCGGCAATTTTAGGAGCCGTTGGTTTTTCAGTTGGTCTTCAATTTCGGATCAAAGAACTTTTCGATTATAAAATTGAACATTTCAAACTTGCAATTAACGATATTTTATTCACAATTATTTTAATGAGCAGTATTAGTTTTCTTTTAATCCATAATTTCTTTCAAAATATTCTAAATCTTGAGAGTATAATTGCAAATTCATTAATTATTGGTATATCAGCTTCGACATTTTCACAAGCAGTTCTTGATTCAATTAAAAACAAGTTTGAAGTTTCAGGAGATAATTTTAATACGCTTCAAAAAATTCCAAAGGTAAATAATTTTATTGCCCTAACTTTTTTGGGTTTGATGTTTGCAATTTTACATGTTGGTCAAACAAGTGGTATCTCTATTACGCCGATTGAATGGTTTGTAATTAACATTGCACTTGGATTGCTCATTGGGTTTTTATTCTTTGTTTTTCTTGAAAGAGAAGAAAACGAATCGAAACTTTTGATAGCTTTGCTTGGGATTATCATTTTCTCTTCAGGTGCAGCTTATTACATGAATTTTTCTCCACTGTTTATAAATATGCTTGTAGGATTTGTAATTGGCAATGCTTTCCAGTCAAGGGAAGTTCTTAATTCCATCTTCAAAAAACTTGAACATCCTTTTTATGTAATCATCTTAATCTATGCTGGTGCAACTTTTCGAATTGATAATTTCTGGCTATTTATTCTGGGTGTAATTTTATATATAATCATTAGAATGATTGTTAAATATTTTAATGGCTGGTTAAGTTATCAATCTTGTTTTGATAAAAGTAAATTTAGTTCACGAATTGGACTGGGACTAAATACACAAGGAATTATTGCGATTACAATGGCTGTTAATTTCCAGCAAGTTTATGATAATCCGCTTACCAACACAATTTTTGCGATTGTAATTTTCAGCACTTTAATAAATGAAATTCTATCTACTAAACTGTCAAAAGATTTGCTTTTAGATTTAAGTGAAATAAAATGATGTCTATAATCAGAAAACTTGTAATAATTTTCATTCTAATATTACTCATCAATCTGTTTGGGTTTCTTCAGGTTGATGTTGGACAAATTTTTCATGCCGATACTTTAATTTCGCTTGGTTTTATTTTAATTGCCGCATTTTCATTTGGTGAATTGATTAATATGATTGGACTCCCAAAGATTAGTGGATATCTAATTGCTGGAATTATTTTTGGCCCATACTCAAATTTAATTTTTCAAACAAAGTTTTTGAGCATTTTTACTGACACAGCTATTAATGATTTAAAATTATTGAATGGATTAGCTATAGGTTTAATTGCTATCTCTGCTGGTGGTGAAATTGTTTTAAAAGAATTTCTAAAAGAAAAAAAGGTTATTTCCCTTATAATTCTCTTAAAATTGATTTTTATACCCACAGTAATTTTTGGTGCGGTTTTAATAGTAGCTCCTTACATTCCGCTATTCAATGGTCAGCCTGTTAATTTGATTATAATTTCTGCTCTTTTTACTGGAATTTTAATGCTCGCAACTTCTCCTGCTGCAACAATCGCAGTTATGAATGAAACTGGAGATAGAAGTAAATTATCTCAACTTGTACTTAGCATTGCTGTTGTTAAAGATATTTTGCTGGTTATTTTAATTAGTTTATTAATCGCTTTCTCGAAGGGATTTATTAACCCGAAAGGCGGATTTAATTCAAATGTAATATTGAGCGGATTTATTGAAATTTTTCTTTCAATTATGGCAGGGGTAGTTGCTGCTTATTTAATCATTCTTTATTTGAGATATGTAAAAGCCGAGATGCTGATTTTTGTTCTTTCTACAATTCTTATAATATCTGAGTTAAGTAAAATTTTACATATTGATGTTTTGCTTGTCTTTATTACCATAGGATTTTTTATAAGGAACTTTTCGATTTATTCTAAGGATTTAATTGAGCCTATTGAAAAACTCTCTTTGCCGGTATATGTAATTTTCTTTACAATTGCTGGTGCAGGATTAAACTTAAATGCACTAATTCTTACCTTTCAACTGACGGCACTTGTTTTTGTTTTAAGATTAATACTCATTTATTCATCAACCAAAATTGCAACTAAGTTAGCCGGTGAAATACTTTCCATTCAAAATAACTTGTGGCTTGGATTTGTTTCGCAGTCTGCAATGGCTTTGGGTTTTATGATTTATTTTACAGCAAATGTAAATCAGGTTCAGGAATTAATTACTCCAATTGTTATTTCGATCGTTGGATTTAATTTATTAGTTGGTCCTGCACTTTTCAAGATTGCAATTAAGAGATTTAACCAGAGAGCTGATGAAATTGAGAAGAAACCCAAGAAAATTGACGAACAAATCAAAAAAGAAGTTTTTCAGTACAAAAAATTTGATTTACCTCAATTCGAAGATCCTGAACTTAATAATCTCATTCTTTCTTTAAGGGATAAGCTGATAGATTCTCTTAAAGAATTTGAAACAACTTTAATTAATAAAAGAAGCGAAGACGCACTTGAATTTTATTATCAAGTTGTTGAAAAATACATTGAAGAGTATCAGAAACTGAAAAATCTTTTCACAAAGGGCAAGGTTACGGGTAAGGAGATAAAAGCAGAAGTATTAAAGACTCAACAAGAAATTTCTTCTTGGTTTGCTGAGCTAAGTATTCAACGAAAAACGATTGAGCAGCAAATTCTAAACGCTGAATATCTACTTCAAAAATTATTTGATGAACTAAAAGGATATTGCGAAACAGTACCAGAATTTATCATCGTTGAGCAGGAACTGGATAAATACGAAAAAGAGCTTGATGACAGTTCTTTTATAAGGTTTGCAAAATTTTACAAAAGAATTTTAAGAAGTGTCAGAAAAGCTTTTGGGATTAAATCGGGTTTGAAAAGAAAAATTCCGTATGTGACTTTGGTGAAATATTTCTTTGAATATCAAATTGCTCTCGAAATGGAACAAGCAGCTTTCTTGATGGGCCTTGAGAGATTAAATATCCTTAGAAAGATTAAAAGAATTTTTGATGATGTAACTAACAATTTTGAAGAACTACTAAATCTTATCTCTGAATATAAAGACATTGATGCAGTTTCACTGCTTGCAATTGATAAATTAAACGAAATTCACGATCGCCTGAAACAAGAAATTTCTTCTATTGGGGAAGAGATTGAAAGTTCAAATCAAAATATAAGCACAAGATTGAATTATGCATTTGCAACACCATTTAATCAATTCTTAAAAGCAATTCTCAAAGCTGGAACAGTTGAACTAAATATCAGAAAATTTCATTTCTCCAAAATTTATTCTAAAACTTTAAAAGCAAAAGAAACCACACTTGAAACCATTAGATTCTGGGTGAACTATTTCATTGGATTTTTAGGTGTCTGTGAGCGCGATGCAAGAATTTTTGAACTCACAGGAAAAATTAATTCGCTCATTAACGATACGATGATTCATCATTCTGATACGATAAATTCTGAATTGAGAGAATTGATTAATGAAATTAACTCACTGCTGAAATCATTTGAAAATGAACTGGCAGATAAAAAACTTTTAAGTTTTGACAGGATCTCAATAATTAAAAATTTAATTCAGAAATATCGTGATGAAGTGATTTTAGTTTTGAATGAAAAAGGAATTGCCCGATTAAATTCCTTGAAAAAAACTTACAGTCTTGTAAACACAATTAATTCTCTAAAAGAAAGGTTTAATTCGATCATCAAAGAATATGAAAATGAAATTAAGGTTCTTGATGAAAATGATTTTGAGATCAAAGAAACAAGGACAAAATATATTGAGCTTAAGGTCTTACATTTTGCTGAAGTAATAAAAAACTATTTTGATAACGAAATACTTCAAGAGATCATTAAACTAAACGAAATTGTAAATGGACATCTCACCAGTTCAATTTTTGAGTTGAAAAATATCGAGAATGTAATTTATTATCATTTCAATATCGCTCTGGAGGAAATTAACTCTTTAGAGAAAGAATCTGATCCAGACAAGATCGGTGAAGACCTACAAAAAGTCTTTGAGGATACTCTTAAGACCACTACAAGATTAATTCGAGATAAGATTAAAATCTGGAATCGTCAAATTGAAAAATTTGAGCGAGAAATTGAAGTTTCTCTTACAGAAAAAATTTACAAACAAATCAATACTATCAAAGATTCATTTCGAAAAGAGTTAACTCAAACGCTCGAAAAAAGAATTAAAAAGAATAAATTTCAAGAATTTTTAGAAACTCTCTCATTTTTATTGAAAGAAAATTATAGAGGACTGAAAAAACAATGGCTGCTTATTAAACGAAAGTATAATCAAATCCTTCAACCTTTACTCAGAGAAGCTAAGGAAAAATTAGAGCTCAAGCCTGAAGGGGAAAGCATAATTATTTATTCGTACGAACAAACAATTTATGATAAGAAAGTTTATGATTCGCTTCCATTCATCTATAAAAAACTATTTGATTATACCTCGTCTGAGATTATTGAAATTTTAGTGGGAAGAGAAAAAGAAAAAGCAATTCTTCAAAAAGCTTATGAAAGAACTCTAAATGGCCTATCAGGTTCTGCTGCAATTATTGGAGAAAGTGGAACTGGAAAAAGCAGTTTAATTAGTTCATTCATAATGAAGGCTCAGATCGATACACAAATTACCAGTTATACTTTTGAAAAGACAATCAAAACAGAAAAAGAACTCTTGAAAACTCTTTCTGAAATTCTTGGACTTGATTACATAGCTTCTCCTGAAGAACTAATCGGTGAACTTAATATCAATCCGAAATACAAAGTGGTAATCTTAGAAGATATTCATAAAATATTTTTGCGTAAATATGGTCATCTCGAGGCAATGAAAAAATTACTTTTAATAATTTCAGAGACAGGTAATAAAATTTTCTGGATTGTATCTATTTCTTATCATGCGTGGGAATTACTTAATAGAATTTTAAGAATTGGCAATTTCTTTCCGTTCCAGATTATGACTGAGGTTTTGACCAAAGAACAAATCAAAGAAGCAATTTTGAAACGTCACAAAACTTCTGGATATGATCTTGAATTCTTACCAGGTGAACAGCTAAAAACTTTCAAACAATTAAGATCAAAATTTTCAAATAAAGATAAACAAACAAATCTTGAAGATGAATATTTTGATCGTCTATACGAAGCTTGTGAAGGGAACATTACTTCTGCTATGTTTTACTGGATGAAATCAATCAAAGAATTCAAGAACAACAAAATTTTTATAATGCCATTTAAAAAATTAGATTTTCGTTTTCTCAAAAACTTTGAAATTGAAACGCTTTTAACTCTTTCAAATTTAATCCAGCACGGAAGTTTAACAATTTCTGAACATCAGGAAATTTTTAATTTCAGCAAAGAGAAGTCAAAGACTATCTTGAATTTCTTGAATGCAGCAAATCTTATTCATTTCGATTTGAATGAATTTGGTGAGCAAGTTTATTATATCAATCCAGCTCTTTATAAACCTATTGAAATTGAATTAAGAAACTTACACATCTTTTGAGTTATATGAAAATCGTAGGATTAATATTAATAAGTTATCTTTTTCAAATCGTTCAACTCGATACGACATTCCGAATATTTGGAATTGATACTATTGAAAGAATTTCCAGTCCAGTAAAAATAGAAACAGTTAGAGTTGTAGTAAAAGAGAAAGAATTTATTCCCATAATCAATGAGGAAAATCATTCTCAAAAATTTATTGATGAATTGGTTTCTCAGATAATTCCCGTGAGCTGGAAAATCTTACTAATACTTTTCATCTTCTTCTTAATGGGATTTTTGAACTTCCGGCTTAATCGTTTTTATGATAAATATAATCTTTCGGAAAAATTTAAGAATGCAGATTTAATAAAAGTTATACTCCACATTTTAATCTGGACATTTGCCGTTGTTTTTGTTGTATTCACAATTTTGAAATCGTCTACTTACTTGGTACTGATATTTTTAATTTTCGTTTTCATAGTTTTAATTATTTCCATAAGCGATCTTTCAAAGAATGTTGTTAGCGGTATAATGATTTTAATTGATAAACCTTTTGTGTATGGTGACTGGATAAAGATTGGTGAATTTTCAGGTAAAGTTCATTCCAAAAATTTACGAACTACCGACATCATTACGGAAGATGACTCTTTAATTAAAATTCCAAATCAGCTCTTTGTTTCTTTACCATTTGAAAATCAAAATGTAATTTCTAAAAACAAACAATTAACTTTTGTTGTCGAAATCCCAGCAAAAGAAGATATTTCAAAAATTAAAAATGCACTGTTTGAAATTGTTTCACTTTCAATTTTCACCTCGATTAATAAACCTGTCGAAGTAATTTACAGAGGAATGAATCAGAGAGCGAAACTTGAGTTTCAAATCAGAGCTTATGTCTTTGATGCAAGATACGAAAGTGAATTTAAATCAGATGTTCAAGAAAAAATTGCCGAGATTTTTGGTGTTAGTTAATTTAACTTTAATCTAATTTAAGTCGACTCAAAAAATTCATTTTGACTCTTAAGTAATCTTAAAACCTATTGTTCTAAAATTTT
>JBNAWO010000104.1:0-8836 GCA_049699815.1 Ignavibacteria bacterium
TCAATTATATGTTGATGGGGTTGAATGGAAAAGCTATTACAATGGTAATATAGTTGGAATACCTCAAACTGGTTCCCCGCTATCCCAAGAAGCAGTCCAAGAATTTAGAGTAATTTTGAATGCATTTGATCCTGAATATACAAGGGGTACTGCATATGTAATTTCAGCAGTTACTCCTCGTGGAACAAACGAATTTAGAGGAAGCGCATTCTTTAATCTTCGTAATAAAAGTTTAAATTCTAGAGGACCTTTTCAAACAACAATTCCTGATTATAATAGACAACAATTAGGTTTTTCTTTATCAGGTCCTATCCTTAAGGATAAACTATTTTTTTATGCTGCATATGAATTAAATAATGAAAAAAATTATATTGATGTTGTCCCAGGTCGTCCTTCTTACAATCCATCCCTATGGGATAGTTATCGAGGAACCTTTGAATCACCTACACAAAATCACACGGGTTTATTAAAATTAACCTTTCTACCCAATCCTTCTCATACAATAGATCTTTCATGGGCTACAAGATATATGGATAGCAAATTCTTTTTTGGAGGCACTGTTGCTTATAGTGCAGGTATTTATGGAAGATATCATGTTAATTCAATTTTATTAAAAGATACTTGGATCATTTCTACAAATATGATGAATGAACTATCTTTACATTATTTACGATGGAGACATGACGAGCCTTTGATCCAGCCTGGTCCTGCATACATTTATCCAAGTATTACCTTAGGAAGAGGAACTTTCCCAATAAAATTAGCTGAGGATCACTACAGAATAGTTAATAAATTAACCTATAGACTATCAGATTTTTACGGAGATCACATTTTTAAGACCGGATTTGAATTTACTCGAGCAACTAACAATCCTTGGTTTCCATACTATTTTGAAGGTCAATTTAATTTTGCGACAGATACAAGTTCATTACCAAGAACTGCTACTATAGGTATAGGTTTTAATAATCCATATACAACAGATGATGCTGAAGGTAAACTAAATGGATACACAATTGGTGCATTTATCCAAGACCGATGGACACCAATGCCTCAATTAACTTTAAGTTTTGGTTTTAGATGGGATGCTGATATAAATTTATTGAATAATAAAAATAAAGTCAGATGGGCAGATAGTGCAGATTTGCAAAATGCAATTTCACCAGATTTTCTTAATAAAGGTGATCGAGAAAATGATCTTGACAATTTTGCACCAAGATTTAGCTTCAATTATGATGTCTTTGGTACAGGTAGATCAATTGTACGTGGTGGTTATGGAATATTTTTTGACCGAACCGCTAACTACATAGGATATTTTGAACAACTCTATTCGAATTGGGGAATTTATACATTTACAAATCCAACAACTACAGACCCAAATGTTTTAAGGCAATTAATTTTAAGTGGACAAGGTACAACGAGGCCAACACTTTATCTCTTAAATAAACGGATGACTACTCCGGCTGTTTATCAATGGTCACTTGGTTTTGCTCAACAAATAAGTGACAAAATCAGCTTTAGCTTCGATTTCATCAATAATAAAGTAACCTCTCTCTATGTTGCTCATAATGTCAATTATTACATCCCAAGTAAATCAAGAAGGGCAATATCTAATAATTATGGTGATATTTATCTTTGGGGAAGTTATGGTAGAGCAGCAAGTCAGGCATTCCTATTCAACTTTATGTACAGAACTTCTCAATATTTTGCTCAACTCTCATATACCTTATCTTGGTCATACTCTGATTTCGATGGATCACCTGGAGCAATTCCATCAAATTCAAAATATATTCTCCAGAGAGTAGCTGGGGATGAAAGACATCGTTTTGTCCTGAATTGGATTGTTAACTTACCCTATCAATTCCAGATTAGTGGCGTCACTACCCTTGCTTCTCCCGCTGCATATTCAGTAATTGATGGTCGAGACTTAAATGATAACAATTTCTTCAATGATGATTATATTGGTGATATGCGAACAAGGGTCAACGATTGGAAAAAAATAAGAAACTGGTATAAAATGTTTGATTTAAGAATAAGCAAATCATTTAATTATTTGAATTACAAGGTAAGTTTAATTTTCGATGGATTTAATTTCTTTAATTGGTTTAATGCAGCAAGTTATTTCAACCGAAGGTATGATGCCAGTGGAAATCCTTATGCTAATTTTGGTTTACCTACATCCTCTTACGCACCAAGATATTTGCAATTAGGAATCAAAATTTCTTATAATCAATAAATTTTTATAAGGGGAGGAAACTGACCTTCGGTTTCCTCCCTGATAAATTAAAATATTTTTAATTTCCCCTTCAAAAATTTAATTGATTAATCTCACAAAATTGATAAATTCTTTATCATTTTTGAGAGATATAAAGATCAAACCTTAATTTTTCCAAATAAATTGATAATTAATTTCTGGCACAAAGATTGACTAATTTAAATATCATTTGAGTTCTCCTAAAACATTGAAGTTACTACCCTTATCTGTGTTACCCTTATTGCCCTCCACTAAAACGTAACTCTACACTGCCAAGGTTTGCCCTCCACCTTGGCAGTTCTTTTTTTAAATGGATCTTATGCAATAAAAAATTCCGTTACCAGCGAGGTTTGTATTTTTTCAAATAATCTTTTGTCTTTGTTCCTTAGTGAAACTTTACTTTCACTTACTTCATCTTTACATTCAATAATTTTTTCTTTTAATCCAACAACATAAAACTGTTTGGAATTATCTTTTGCAAGTTGAGCAAGTTGTTTTGTCCCAATCTTATTAATGAAATACAATCCAGGTAAAATTTTATCTGCACCAACAAATACAATATCTATTTTTGAAATAACTTGTTTTAAATTTTTATCAGGGATCAAGCGAGCTTTTGCACCTAAATTGATAATTTTCTCAAATAAAATTTTTCCTTCGCCACCTGGATTTGATACAGGGATGTAAAATTTAGGTTCAAAGTCATCCGAATAAATTTTTTCGAATAGCTTCAGACAGGTATAACTATTCGAGAAAGTTAGAATTTTGATTCCTTTGTAAATCTTGCCTTTAACTTTTCTGTAAAGCTTTTCAAATTTTGAGTTTTGATTTTCTAAAATTTTTAGAATCGTGTTTTTTGTTTCTTGAAGATTTGATTTTGTCAATTTATTGTCCAATTTCTTAAGCGTTGTTTGAATGACAGCAAATTGTTTGAATACTTCAATGAAAATTTGAATCAAATTTCTGAAAGTCCTTTCACTCCGTGTTTTTAAGAGAAGCAATAATATTTTTTCATTCAGTTCCTGACTTCCGGACGAATAATCTGATATTATTTCCATGGCAGATTTGTACAAACTGGAAGGCAGAGTTTCCAACAAGATTTTGGATCTGGCTGACATAAAAAGTCTCAGTCAAGATAATGGGAAAGTTTTTTACGAAGGATAGAAATTGCTTTGTTGATCTGGTTTTTAACTGTTTGAATTGAAATCTCAAGTGTCTCGGAAATTTCTTGATAAGATAAATTGTGATATCGACTTAAAATAAAAACAGCTCTACAACGATTTGGAAGCGTCTCTATTGCTTTTTGAATATCATCTTCAATAAAATTTGATGTGTACTCATCTTCAGGATTTTCGAAGTATGAATTAATTGATTTTTCATCCTCCGGGTCAAAATTTGAGATTAATTCTTTTCGAGATAAATAATTCAATGTTAGATTCTTTGCTATTCGAAAAAGATAGTAATTAGGTGGAATGGATGGATTTAATTTTTCAAGTGATTTATAGAAGTTTAGAAATGTGTCTTGAGTTAAATCTTTTGCTGTCTCTCTATTTTGCGTCATTCGATAAATAAAACGAAAGACATCGTTGTAATGATCAAAGAAAAACTCTTTGAATGCTTCTTCATCGCCGCTTTTTATACGATTTATAAAAAGTAGAGTGTATGTTTTTTCTTTGCTCATTATATTTATGTTCCTTTTGAACTAAAATTGGTAAAATAGGATCAATTTATCAAATGGGGAATAACAATCATTTTAAGTTAAGGCTGTGAATGTTTTTTCTTAACATCCACAGCCCTGTTGTTTTACTTCAGGTATATTAGTTTTTTAAAGGCACTAAAGTTATTTGCTGTCATTTTGTAGAAATAAATTCCACTTACAAGTCCGAGTTTATTGGCATCAATTTCGATTTCATATTCACCTGGATTTTTCTCCGCATCAACAAGTTTTGCAATTTCTTTTCCGAGTAAATTGTAAAGTGAAATAGAAACTGACGATTTTTCTTTCACAGAGAATGAAATTTTAGTAGTAGGGTTAAATGGATTAGGAAAATTCTGTGAAAGTTTATACTCATATTTAAATAGGTCAATTTCAACATCTGTAATCTTGCCGAACTTAACTGCAAACTTCGTAATGTTTCCATTGTGATTAAATTGATAACTCGATGTTGATTTCATATCAATTGTTCTATTGTTCGTTGAATCAATGAGAAGGAAATAATATTGATTCACGAATTCAGCAGGAAAAATCTGGTTTAAATTCTTCCAGCTGATGGTGGATTGTTCTGCTCTTTTCGAATAAAATTCAAAATCCCAGAGGAAATTTTGATTAATTGAAAATCTACGAATATCAGAGAGATATTTTGTGAAGAGACTATTCCAGTTGTTTCTTTTGAAGTATATTTCTACTGCACTATCATTAGGATTCAATGGTGGTTTTGCGTTATCAAGTGAATTATCAAACCCTGATGATGCATTCTCATTCAATCCAAAATAAAAAAGCTCATCTTTTGATATTGAATTTGATGCAATAAGATTCAATTTCCAGTTTCTTTCATCTATAAAGTCTTGCTGTATTTTTGGAAGTGAACCGATTGTTTGAGATTTTACGAATTTAATTTCTAATCCACTTAACAAAGCAGCAAACCAATATCCATAAAATTGATCCATTGTATCAATTGAGACATAAGAATTGGATGTTCTTGAGAAAGCAAATAAGTTCCCCTGCACCCAGCCCTGATTGACAGCATCATCAAGTGAAAGTATTGTTGAACCATTTTTGATTTGCAGATTTGTTTTTCGTAAATCTTTCAAGTACAGTAATGATATTAAATTCCAGCCAGCGTTTAATGGAATTAAAGTATCAGACATTACAGACATTCCAGTCATTGAAAAATTCATTGTGTCCTGCAAACCAAGCCAGTAACCTCTTCCAATTAAAACTGAGTCAGCAGAGACATAACTTCCATTTGCATATTTGAATAAAACATAGATAGATGAAAATGAACCAAATACCGAATCTTTCAAAGGACTTAACGGGTAAAGTGGAAGCCCAATCAGATTCCAGCCAGGAGCAAACTTTTTTGTAACTGAAGGCTTTATTCCCTCACCAGTCAATTGAACCAAATAATTAGGTGTATCTGGATCGTTGCTCGTAATTGTTAATGTTCCAGAATTTGTTCCTAAAACTTGAGGCGAAAATTTAACTGTAAGATTTGTACTTCCCCCAGGTGAAATATTAATGGGAGTAGTGACTCCTACAAGTTGATAATTTCCCGTTATTTGAAGATTTGTTATCGTTAAAACTTCAAGTCCAGTATTTTGAATTGCAAAAGTTTTAGTCGAATCATATTCAAGCTTTACATTTCCAAAATTCAATGTCGTAATTGTTTGCAGATTAGGTACAAATTTTCCAACGACAAGCTTAAAATTGCGTGTTCCTCCACTGCCAGAATTGTAAGTGTAATCTCCATTTGTTCTAACATTGTGTAAAACATTTGCAGTCAAATCATTGATATAAATATCATAATTCGATGGTACATCACTAAATTCACTTACTGAAATAGTGACAGAAGAATTGACTTTATCAGTTTGAACAAAGAAATCCCAACTTACAGTAGAAGTATCAAGCTGACGATTAGCTTTAATATCTCTGTAATAATTTGGACCTAATTGATAATTCCAATCGAGATGTGGAAAGGCAAGATAAATATAATTCGATGGTGGTGCAGGTGGTTTGGCTAAATCAACATTTGGATCGTAGCCATCGGTTGCATTTAATGCAACTCCAGCATAATTATTATTATCTGATAAACCAGCAGAGACAATTGAAGCACCAAGTTTAAGATCCCATTTTAAAAATTCTTTATTATCATAGTTCTGTGATGCATTTGGAGAAATATTATTTGTGAGTTCAAATCCATACCAGTGATCGAAGTAACCTGGATTTTTGTAACCATCACCACCTCTTAAAGAATTATCAGGAAAGCTTGCATAAGTCCACTCACCTCCACTCTGTTCATTTAAGAGATATCCGAGTAAATAAATTTTTGTTGGATTGCTCAAACTTGCTTTTGGAATTTTTATTTCAATAAAGTTTGAATCATTGTTATCAAAGATTTGCATATTATGTGGGGTTACATCTACCCAGTTAGTCCCATTGAATCTTTTTAATGCATTAAAACCACCGTCGGTGCGAATTTGAATCATATAATCTGCTCTAAAAGGTAAATTCCAATTTTGTGTATTAAAACCAATTGCGTTAAGTGTCCCGTTCCCGTAGGTAGGATCTAAGTGAGCATCAGTATCAAAATAAAAAACAATCCATTTTGAACTTGATTGCCCGCTGCCAATATCACTTCCTGAATATCCCAAATAAATATTATCCGCATCCCAGGTTACATAAGCTGAATATCCTGATGATGAGGTAGAGAATGTTTCGTCTGACTGAAAATCATTGTTTCCATCAATTACAATAGTATGATAAGTTGTTGCAAAAACAATACTAAGAAAGAATAACAGAAAGAGTAATGTAGATTTTTTCATAGGTCACCTCACTTTATTTGATAAATATAATTTTTTTCATTTGAGTTTTTTCGTTTGATTTAATTCTAAGTATATAAACTCCGCTTGAAAGGTTTGATCCATCAATTGTGAAAGAATATTTCCCTGTTTTGAATTTACCATTCGCAACAACTGAAATTTCTTTTCCCAGTACATCATAAATCTTTAATTCAAGATCTGTCTCTCTATTTAATAAGACATCAATCTTTGATTGCGAATTAAATGGATTTGGATAATTTTCTGATACATAAATCCAATCAAAAGATGGAATTAATTTATTATCAAATTTTACAGCTGTGATAGTAATTGTTGGATCCGGAATTCCATCTCCATTTTTATCAACTTCAACAACATATAAAGTAATTAAACTATCAGGTCCTTGATAAAGTGTATCGTTTCCTGGAGGACACAATTCTACATCACAGTTTGAAGGTGCTGCATCTCCTGCGCCCCAATTTTCACCACCAGAAATTACAGCGACAATCTTTAACTTTGAATAAGGAGGTACCAAGCCTGGACCAAGCCCATAAATGCTGTTCCATGAGATTGCAACTTCGGCTTGAGTTGTTCCTGCCCTTGAGCAACTTGAAGTTATTTCAAAGGAATTAGAATCAACAATTTTGAAGATTCTTGGTCTTTCACGATTCCAGGCGGCAATCATTAAATCGATATTATCTTCTTGCCTGAACCTGAAATTTCTCGGGAAAGCTCCCATATATCCTCTGTAACTGTTGAAATCAGTTTCGCCTCCGTTTAAACCATCATCAATAAAAATTTGAAGAGTGTTGTTTACAAGTGTGTATTTTGCCCCGATGTAAAGACTATCTGCATCATAAGTAAAAAATAAATCATCAAATTCATTAACAAGTGTCCATCGTGAATCACCAATCGGGTCATCAACTATTAACCATTCCTGTCGCCAATCATTTTCACCAATTGAAATAATTCCATCGATCTTTGGTTTACCATAAGTATAGATGACTGTATCTCTTTTCTCCTTAACAAAAATATTAAAAGAAGATGAATCAGCTCCTCCTTTACTATCATAAGCTCGATATATTACCTGAAATGAACCAGTATCTTCAGGAGATGGAATTCCAGCAATGATTCCAGAAAGCGTATCAATCCCGAGCCAATTTGGTTTTTGAATGAAAGCAAAAAAGATTGTGTCGTTATCTGCATCAGTTGCTAAAAGTTGTCTTTGCAGGCGTTCGGTAATAAAAATTGTTGTATCGCTAAGTTCTTGTATAATTGGGAAATGATTTAAATAAACTTGAATTGTAAATGTATCTCTGTCAATTCCTCCTTTTCCATCATTAACTTCAACAATAATATTCTGATAAACTCCAGTATCTGATATTTGTGGAATTCCTGAAATCAATCCACTTGAAGTTGAATTCAACCAGGATGGAAGATTTGAAAATGTAAATAATAAGGTATCTCTATTTGCATCACTTGCTTCTAATTTATATTCAAATTTAGAAAAAGTGAATGCATTCAATTTTTCAACTTTATTCAAAACAGGTGAATGATTGATTTGCTGCGAAGTATCAGCAATATAAATTGTAAAGTTTCTCGGTGGTGCCCATAATTTTATCCTGTTTTTTGATCCGCCAGGTTTTGGACCAACAACAACTTTATTCACATCTTTTCCGGAATAATCTTTGAAAACTGTTCCAACTGGCAAATCAGTATCTACCCAGACATCAATCCATTGAGTAGGATGATCATTGATAACAATGTAACCGCCAATTTGATTTTGCCAGCCATTTCTCCTTGCAACATAAATATCTTGAGCAAGAAGATTTTGATCCTGATTTCCATCCTGACGAATGTAATATGGATCAAGTCCATTTCTTAAAGTTGTACTGCCACCTAAAAATTTATGACGAATAAAGATTAAAGTGTCGATTACAGGTCCCAGGCCATAATCAAAATAATCCTTAAAAAATACAGATGGTCTCCCTTCAGAAAATAAAATGAAAGCATAACCTAAATGCTTATCACGAAAAACTGGAGAGTGCCCAC
>JBNAWO010000105.1:0-8830 GCA_049699815.1 Ignavibacteria bacterium
GGGGGTTACAAAATTTTCTATTCCAGCAACGGTGAATTATAAACCTCTCGGGGTAATAAATTGGTCAGAAGGATTTGAAGGCACAACATTTCCTCCAACTGGATGGGCAGTCCATCAATTAGATGGAGGTACAAACACATGGATAAGGTATACAACTTCACCTATTTTTGGAACTGCTTCGGCGGCTGTCCGTTGGGAAAGTTCAACTTTAAGAAATGATGACTGGTTGGTTACTCCGCAATTTACAGTTAATCCTGGCGCATTTTTGAATTTCTATGCTAAAAGACAGAGTACTTCGTATTTTGATTCCGTTGAAATTTATTATTCGACGACAGGTGGAGTCCCACCAACTGGTTATACATATTTGACTACAATTATGCCGGCTGGAACTACCCCCGAGTTGTTCCAGATCTCATTGAATTCTTTATCAGGACAAAATATTTACATTGCATTTAGATATAAAGAGTTAGATGAGTATAGATTCTATTTAGATAGTGTTTATGTTGAAACACCAGTTGGTCTTGATGCCGGTGTTCAGGCTATTCTGGTTCCGAAATCTTTGCAAACTACAAATCCAGTTAATCCAGTCGTAGTAGTTAAAAATTTTGGTGCAAATCCTACTGGTTCTTTTAATATTCATTTATCTATAAATCCTGGTGGATATCACCAGATGCAAAATATATCAAATCTTTTAAGTGGACAAGCTGATACTATTACTTTCTCAAGCTGGCAACCTACAAATCCGGGGACTTATCAGGTAATTGCTTGGACTGATTTATCTGGTGATCTAAATCCCCAAAACGATACATTAAGAAAAACTGTGGTTGTTACGGCAGAACTTTCCAAAGATTTTGTACACAATGTTTCTGCTTTATATCCAGGAGGTATTTCGTTATATGGTGTAGAATTCGATGGTAATTACTTCTATGTAACAAAATGGAATGAAAATAAAATTTATAGAATTAATAAAACAGCAACTGCATTAGATTCGTTTACAATAAATGGTTTAAGTGCAACTGCAGGAATAAGAGATCTTGCGTGGGATGGACAATATTTATATGGAAGTAATGCAACAACTACTGTTTATAGAATTGATACAACTACCTTTAGTGCAACAACTGCATTCACCTCACCAGTAACTGTTCGTGGAATTGCATATGATAAGGCGAATGATGCTTTTTGGGTGTCTAACTGGTCTACTGATTTAAGGTTAGTTAGCCGAACTGGTACTAATTTACAAACAATTACTGCAGCAAGTCATGGTTTAACAGGAATGTCTGGTCTTGCTTACGATACTTTAACATCAGGAGGACCATATATATGGGTATTGAATGGAGGTAGTGCTGATGCGGAAAAAATACTCTATAAAATACATGCGTCAAGTGGAGCAAAAGTTGACAGCTTTTTGATTACTCATCATCTACCCGTTGGAGCTATAGGTGGTGGAATGTTTGTGTCCGATAAAGTGGTTCCAGGTTCAATTACTCTTGGTGTTTTTAATCAGGGCACGCCTCATTTAATTAATGGTTATCGTATTGGGGGTGTAACTCTGCCAGCATCGATTACAGTTGTTCATCCAAATGGTGGTGAAGTGTTTAACACAAATTCTAAAGAAATAATTGTTTGGAAATCTCAAAATTATACAGGAAATGTTGATATTCTCGTAAGTCTTGATGGTGGTTCATCATTTCAGCCTTTAGCTTTGAATGTTCAAAATACTGGATTTTATTCAGTCACAACACCTGAATTAACAACGAATAATGGATTAATTGCCATTAAAGCAGCTGGTGCACAAAATCCGTATGATGTTAGTGATGGTACCTTCAGTATTGTTTCTGCAACAAACGCTCAGGTTAATTTCCCGATTGTTGTTACTGATGGAATGTTTGCGCAAAGTTTGAGAATGGGTTTAGATCCAACGGCTACTGATGGAATTGATCCAAATCTGGGTGAATATGAATTACCACCTATTCCCCCAGCCACTGTCTTTGATGCAAGATTAATTGGTTCAGATATCGGAATCCCTCAATTAGGAAATGGAACATATAAAGATTTTCGTCAGGGTACAAATCAATTTAATGGTCAAAAAATTCACGAATTAAAATATCAAGTAAGTCAGGTTGCTAAATTAAATGGAAAACCGATAACACTCTATTGGGACTTGCCTTCAAATGTAACAGGAAGATTGCAAGATCTGGTAACAGGTTCAAATATCGATGTTACAATGACAGGACAGGGTTCTTATACTGTTGAGAATCCATCTTTGTATGATAAACTTAAAGTGACTTATACCTATACTTACACTCCACCTGTTACAGGAGAAATAAAAATTCTTTATCCGAATGGTGGTGAGGTTTTAAGACGTGGTTCTAATTTTGTGTTAGCTTGGAATTCAACAATTAGCGGAAAAGTAAATTTATATGGTTCAACTAATGGTGGTTCAACCTGGATTTTGTTAGAGGATAGCCTTGATAATACAGGAGTTTTTGGTGGGGATATTGGTTTTGATACACCTGAAAGTAATCAGTGGAAATTGAAGCTTGTAAGTGTTTCCAATCCAAGTATTTTTGATGAAACAGATGGGACATTTACAATTCAAGGAACAAAGTTAGTTTATCTTGATAATCCATTCGTAATAAGTGATGGTAATTCATCAGTTGGATTATTCTACGGAATTGACCCAGCTGCAACGGACGGAATTGATGCATCACTTGGTGAAGCAGAACTACCACCACCTCCACCGTCAGGTGTATTTGATGGCAGATTTGTTGGGACTGATATTGGCATACCACAAATTGGTCAGGGTACATTGAAAGATTATCGTCAAGGTGGAAGTACATTTGCGGGTAATAAGATTCACGAAATTCAGTATCAAGTTGGTAGTGGAGACTCTTTAAGATTATTCTGGTTTTTACCACCAAATGTAACTGGATTATTACAAGATTTCTTTGGAGGTGCAATTGTTAATGTCCCAATGAGCGGTGCGGGTAAATTTACAGTTCCAAATCCAGGTATTCTAAACAAGTTGAAAATTACATTAACTTACACCGCTGCCCCAGCAATGGTTCAGGTTGTTCAACCAAACGGTGGTGAAAATCTATTCGTAGGTCAAACATATCAAATTATTTGGAATGCTCAGGGTGTTTCAAATGTTAAATTAGAATATTCTACAAATGGCGGTTCAAGCTGGAATTACATTGCAACTGTTCCAGCTGTCACAACAAATAAAGCAAAATTGTCTGGAAAGCATCCAAAAGATCCAAGCTCTGTTATTGAAGGCAGTCTTGGAACATATTCTTGGGTTGTCCCAAACACACCTTCAAATCAATGCCTTGTTAGAGTTTCTGACGATACTAATCCAGCAGTATTTGATGTAAGTGATAATTTCTTTTCAATATCAGCACCGATGACAGAAGGTTGGATAGTTCAGAATAGTGGAACGACTGCAGCATTATATTCAGTAAGTGCTGTAAATGAAAATGTTGCCTGGGCTTGTGGTGCTGGTGGTGTTGTAATCAGAACAACAAATGGTGGGCAAACTTGGCAAACAGTTACAGCACCTCGTGCACTTGATGCTTATGTAATCTGGGCATTGAGTGCTGATAAAGCTTTTGTTGGAACAAGCGGGACAACTGATGCGAAAATTCACATGACGACAAATGGCGGTCAGACATGGACAGATGTTTATACAATATCAGGTGGCTTCTTGAATGTTATAAGATTTATAGACCAAAATAATGGGTGGGCAGAAAGTGATCCTGTTGGTGGTAATTGGGTATTATTAAAAACGACTAATGGTGGTTCAACTTGGACAACTATGGCAACAGTTCCACAATCAGGCGGTGAATATGGATGGAATAATTCAGGATGGGATAAAACTGGTTATATGTGGTTCGGTACAAATAATTCAAGAATTTATTACTCAACTAATAATGGTGTAAGCTGGTCATTTTCACCTACTACTTCTGCAAATTCATATGCAGTTGCATTTGATGCAAACTTGAATGGTTTATCAGGTTTTGCATCGGGTGTTCTTAACAAATCGACAAATGGTGGTGCAAATTGGTCTGCAATTACTTCTCCAACTTCTTCAGATGTAACTGGTATTGCAACAACGGATTTAAATGAATACTTTGTTGCAGCAGGTGGAACGGTATGGAAAACAACAGATGGTGGTAATAACTGGACAATGAGT
Organism: Ignavibacteria bacterium; assembly: GCA_049699815.1. Lineage (GTDB taxonomy): Bacteria > Bacteroidota > Ignavibacteria > Ch128b > Ch128b > Ch128b. Next base: position 4,196 of record JBNAWO010000105.1, read on the forward strand.
TATGGTGGAACAGGTTCAATCTATCATTTATCAATTGTTCCGACTGTTACCGAATCACCAGCAGCTGGTTGGGCTGTCGGTGCTTCTGGTTTGGTTTTGAAATACCGAAGACAAATTCAACAGCCATCTGTTCAGGTTGTTCAACCGAATGGAGGTGAAAATTGGCTTGTTGGTTCAACTCAAAATATTGTCTGGAATGCTTCATTAATTTCGAATGTTAAATTACAGTATACAACAAATAATGGTGCAAGCTGGATTGATATAGCAACTGTACCAGCTGCAAAGGTTAAAAAAGTTAAATTAGATGGTTATTCACCAAAAGATCCAAATGGAGTAATTGAAGGTAATTTAGGTATTTATGCCTGGACAATTCCAAATACCCCTTCAACTCAATGTAAAGTTAAAGTGTCAGATGCCTCTAATCCAGCAGTTTATGATGAAAGTGATAATGTGTTTACAATAAGTGAAGGTGTAATTGGTGAAAGCTGGACAGTACAAAATAGCGGAACGACAGCTACACTTTACAGTGTATCTACAGTTGATGCGAATGTTGCATGGGCAACCGGAGTTGGTGGAGTGGTCATAAGAACAACTAATGGCGGTGCAACCTGGCAAACCGTAACTACACCTAGAGCAGTTGATGCCCATGTAATTTATGGTGTAAGTGCAAGCAAAGCTTTAGTTGCAACTAATGGGACTTCTGATGCAGTTCTACACTTAACAACGGATGGTGGTCAAACATGGCAAAATGTTGTGACCATTCCAGGTGGATTTATAAATGTTATTATAATGTTTGATAATCTGAACGGTTTCGTTGAAGGTGATCCTGTTGGTGGAAATTGGACATTACTTAAGACTACTGATGGTGGATTTACCTGGACACCAGCTGCAACAGTTCCACAAGCTGGTAGTGAATATGGTTGGAATAATAGCGGCTGGAATGTTGGAAATACTATTTGGTTTGGTACGAATAACTCCCGTGTTTATAAATCTACGGATGGTGGTGCAACCTGGTCTTATGCTCCAACAACTGTTGCAAATAGCTATTCGGTTGCATTTGGTAATGCTCAAAAAGGAGTTGTTGGTTCTGCTACTGGTACCGCGAACCGTTCAACTGATGGCGGTAACTCCTGGATATCGATTACTACACCAGCAACAGGTAACATTCTCGGTATGACTACTGTTGGTGAAAATGAGTACTGGTTTACAGCAGATAATAATGTATACTATACCAGTAATCATGGAACAAATTGGTCAACAAGTTATACTGGTGCATCTGCGCTCTACCATTTAGATATTAATGGATTGGGTGGTTCTAATGCCGTTGGTTATGCAGTTGGTGCTAATGGCTTTGTTGTAAAATACTTTAGAGGTCCTGTTACTCCACAGATTACTGTTGTTGTACCAAATGGCGGTGAAAATTGGACAGTCGGTTCAACAAGACAAATTGTCTGGAATGCTCAGGCTGTACAGAATGTGAAACTTGAATATTCAACAAACAATGGTTCAAGCTGGAATTTTATTGCAACAGTTCCAGCATTATCAAATAAATTAAATAATTTGAGTGATGCTGAAAATGAATCGAGAAATACAGAAGGAACTTTAGGCACTTATAACTGGGTAATTCCAAACACACCATCAAATCAATGTCTGGTAAGAGTATCTGATGCGACAAATCCAGCGGTATTTGATGTGAGTGATAATGTATTTACGATTAGTACAGGAGTTCCCGGTCCACAGCTACAATTTAATTATGATATATCTGCATTGGCCCCTGGTATATATTCACTCTACGGTTCTGAATTTGATGGAAATTACTTCTATATAACAAGATGGAATGAACCAAAGATATTTAGAGTGAATAAGGCAGGTACACAAATCGATTCATTTACAGTAACAGGATTACCAAGTGGTGGATTTAGAGATTTAGCTTTTGATGGTCAATATCTGTATGGTAGTAATAACTCTACAACAGTTTATAGAATTGATAGGAATACTTTTACTGCAACGGCGGCCTTTACATCACCAGTTGCTGTAAGAGGTATTTCTTACAATGCAGCACAAAATGCCTTCTGGGTTGCGAACTGGTCAACTGACATAGTTCTTGTTAGTCGAACTGGTTCAACGCTTTTTACAATACCAGCAGCACAACACGGCTTCACTGGTATGTCTGGTAATGCATATGATACTTTAAGTCCTGGTGGTCCATATTTGTGGATATTCAGCGGTGGTGCGGCTACAGATCCGAAAGTATTGTATAAAGTAAATCCAGCAACTGGTCAGAGATTAGACAGCATAAATGTAACTGGAATTTTACCTGATGGTGCAATTGGTGGTGGTTTATGGGTTACTGCTCAATTTGATCCCAATATGGTGATATTAGGTGGAAGCTCTCAAGCCGTTCCTCATAGATTATTTGGATATAAAATTCATGAATTCGGACCTATCCCTGGTACTGTAACTGTCCTTACTCCAAATGGTGGAGAGAAGTTTTATCGTGGTCAATGGCAATTAATTACTTGGAAATCTTTTGAATTTGATAATAGAGTTAAGATTAAAGTCTCTTCAGATGGTGGAAATACATATTTTGATCTTGCTTCTAATGTAATGAACAATGGTGTCTATGCATTGCGAGTTCCAGGTGATGCGGTATTGGGCAATCAATACAAGATTAGAATTGAATCACAAACAGATTCTACTAAATATGATGTATCAGATAATACATTTGAAGTTGCAGATGCTCCATATGCATTACCTGTGGTTGACTTGCCATTAGTGTTATCTGATAATGATAAGAGTCGATTGTTAAGATTTGGACTTGACTTGCAAGCAACAGATGGAATAGATACACAATTTGGAGAAGAAGAATTACCGCCAGCACCACCCACAGGCGTTCTCGATGGTAGATTTGTTGGTGATGATATTGGACTACAATTAGGCCAAGGTTTAGCATATGATTACAGATATGGCAGGAATAATGCACCAAGCATTAAAGTTCATGAATTAAAATTCCAGAGAGGTGCTGGTGATAATATTGTGATAAATCTTTACTTACCAGCTGATGTTACAGCTCGACTACAATCTTTCACTGGTGGATTTGATACAACCGTAAGTGGTGTAGCAAGAGTCGTGGTTACTGACAGTTTGTTAAATAAACTGAAAATGACTTTGAATTACTTCCCAGGTTCAGCTTTGGGTAACTTTAATCTTTTTGGTCCAATTAACAATGCATTGGTTACAGCAAAAGACAATGACACCACATTCTTTACATTCAGATGGTATAGAGCAAAAAATGCTGTTTCATATAGAATGAGAATGGGAGTTCCAACTATTCCACCATTTATGCTCGATTCACCATCGAATAACAACGGATCAGATTCATTGTTTACAATAAGATTAAAAGACTTGTATAGTATTTTCTCGAAACCTTCTTATCCAGTTGATACAACTGTGACAGGTCAATGGGCTGTTTGGGCTTATGGTGTTCTTGGTGATTCTGTTAGAAGCAATAGTGTTTATTCTATAAGACTAAGACTAGTCAAAACAACAGGTATTGATGATCAATATGATGTTGTTCCTGATAAATTTGTAGTTTATCAAAATTATCCAAACCCATTCAACCCATCGACTAAGATCAAATTTGGATTGCCAGAAGATGCAGATGTGACGATTGAGATTTACAATATAGTCGGTGAGAAAGTGGCAACTATTATGAGTGGTAATTTGAAGAAAGGTTATCATGAAGTAACCTTTGATGCGACAGGATTGCAAAGTGGTGTTTATTTCTACAAAGTTAATTCTGGAAAATTCAGTACAGTAAAGAAGATGTTGCTAATCAAGTAATTACGAATCATTGGTTTCTTGCAATGGTTCTTTTTTACGAAAGCCCGGGTTAACGGGCTTTCGTATTAATATTTCATTAATCAATATGAGTGAAAAATGAGAAAAGTTTTTATTTATCTTTTATTCCTTTTAGTGATAACTGACTTATTTGCAAATCAAAAAATAGGTAAATATCTCAAAAACTATCTTGAATTAAATAAAAACTCTGAACCAATAAAAGTCTGGATTTATTTTACAGATAAAGGTGAAAATCTCGAAAGGTTTTACTTAAATCCTGAGCTGGTCGTTAGTAAAATTTCTCTTGAGAGAAGAAAGAAAGTTCTACCAGAAAATCAATTAATTGATTATCAAGATTTACCTGTTAATTCAAATTATATAAATCAACTTAAAAATTATGTTATTGAAGTTAAGCATTCTTCTCGATGGTTTAACTCGGTAAGTGCAATTGTTTATTCATCCCAAATAAATGAATTGGTTCAGTTACCATTTATAAAAGAAATTGAACTTGTAGAACGATTTAGAAAAGCTCCAGAACCAGCGACTGAAGAAAAAAATTTACCGCAGATTCTGGATGAGAAAAATAATATTACTGCTTTTAATTACGGATCATCTCTTACACAAAATCAGCAGATTAATGTGGTTGCAGTTCACAATGCTGGAAATTACGGTCAGGGTGTTAGAATTTGTTTGATGGATGCTGGTTTTAATCGTTTATCTCACGAAGCTTTTCAAAATATGAATATCATTGCTACCTGGGATTTCGTTAATCATCGTCCATATGTTGGTGATGGT
>JBNAWO010000106.1:0-8788 GCA_049699815.1 Ignavibacteria bacterium
TATAACCAGTGTGGATGATAAAGATTTAACTGCGAAAGGATATTATCTCTCACAAAACTATCCAAATCCTTTCAATCCATTGACCAATATTGATTTTCAAATGGCAGAAGATGGATATGTAAAAATTTCTATTTATAATTTAATGGGACAAAAGATTAAAGATATTATCAATGATTTTAGGAAAGCTGGAAGCTATTCAATTATGCTAAATGCGTTAGAGTTGCCGAGCGGTATTTATTTTTACACAATGACTGCCAATAATTTTTCACAAACAAGAAAGCTTATTCTATTGAAGTGATTATGATTTTGAAACGTTTTTTAATACTTTACATCAAATTTAAAAAACAAGGAAAGGAAATTTATGTTAGAACATTTAACCAAAGAAACTTTTCTACAGAAGGTATTCGATTATGAGAATAAACAGGAATGGGAATATCAAGGTGAGTTACCAGCAATTATTGACTTTTACGCTGACTGGTGTCAACCTTGTAAAATAGTTGCACCAATTTTAGAAGAACTTGCTGAAGAATACAAAGACAAAATCGTAATCTACAAAGTCGATACTGAGGAAGAACAAGAACTCGCTGCTGTATTTGGAATTCGAAGTATTCCATCAATTCTTTTCATACCTCTGAAAGATAGACCACAAATGGCAGTTGGTGCACTCCCGAAAGAAACTTTCAAAGAAATCATTGAAGATGTTCTTCTAAATCAGAATTCTCTAAATTAATCGAAAAATAAAATTTGTAAACGGAGTCTTCACAAATTAAATTGATGAAGGCTCCGTTTTTTATTTTGTCTAACGAAGTTTAAAGTAGTTTTGAATTTTTATAGAAAGGAAATAATTAAACTTAAACATAATCAAACTTTGCAGTAAAGTGCCTTAAAATTGGAGCTTCTTCAATTATTTTCATTCCTCTCAACTTTTCTCTTTTTGAGTAAACCTCTTGAATTACTTCAATCACATAATCAATATGACTTTGTGTATAAACTCTTCTTGGAATTGCTAGTCTAACAAGTTCCAGCTTAGCCGGAATTAAATTCCCACCTTTATCATACTTTCCAAACATTACACTTCCAATTTCAACTGCACGAATTCCACCTTCAAGATAGAGCTCACATACAATAGATTGTCCTGGATATTGTTCTGGTGGAATGTGCGGCGCAAATCTTTTTGCATCAATATAAATTGCATGACCGCCAGGTGGTTCAAGAATCGGAACTCCTGATTCGATTAATTTTTCACCCAGATATTCAACAGAACGAATTCTATATTTCAAATAATCTTCTTCGAGAACTTCTTCAAGACCTTGAGCAATTGCTTCGAGATCTCTTCCAGCGAGTCCACCATAAGTTGGAAAGCCTTCAGTCACAATCAAAACATTTCTGCATTTCATTGCAAGTTCATCATCATTCATTGCAAGGAAACCACCGATGTTTACAAGTGCATCTTTCTTTGCACTCATTGTGCATCCGTCTGCATAAGAAAACATTTCCTGAGCAATTTCTAAAACGGATTTATTCTCATATCCCTTTTCTCTTTTTTTTATGAAATAAGCATTCTCTGCAAATCGGCAAGCATCAAGAAAAAGTTTCAATCCATATCTGTCGCAAATTTTTCTAGTCTCACGGATATTTTCCATCGAAACTGGTTGCCCACCTCCTGAATTGTTTGTTACCGTTAACATCACGAGAGGAATATTTTCCGGTCCGACTTGATTTATAAATTTTTCGAGTTGTTCAATATCCATATTGCCTTTGAAATCGGCTCGAATTTCAGGATGAAGTCCAACTTCATTCAACAAATCAACAGCTTCTGAACCAACAAATTCAATATTGGCTCGTGTAGTATCGAAATGTGTATTGCTTGGGAAAAATTTTCCTTCTCCACCTAAAACAGAAAACAAAATTTTCTCTGCCGCTCTTCCCTGATGGGTTGGTATGATGTGCTTGAAGCCCGTAATTTTTCTCACTACTCTTTCAAATCTGAAAAAACTTTGTGAACCAGCGTAAGCTTCGTCTCCTCTCATTATTCCAGCCCATTGCTCTGAGCTCATTGCAGAAGTTCCACTATCTGTTAGTAAATCAATAATCACATCCCTTGAATGAATATTGAAAGGATTATAGAAAGCTTCTTTAAGAATTTTTTCTCTTTGCTCTAGCGTTGTAAAGCGGATAGCCTCAACAGACTTTATTTTGAAGGGTTCAATAATTGTTTTCATAATTAAAATTCGTTTTTTGTTTGGTGAAGTTAAGGCAAATTTAATTGAATTCTAACAATTAGTTGAATTTTTCAAACACTGCATAACTATAATTATTTTTTTAACTTGTAAGAAATTTTGGAAAGAAAAAATGATAGATACTCACTGCCACTTATTTTTTGAAGATTTATATAACAATCTGGATAATATAATAAAAGAAGCTAAAGAATCTGGAGTAAGATATTTCATCTGTCCATCGACAAATCTGGAAACCGCAAGAAAAACTCTCGAAATTGCTGATGCTTATTCAGAAGTGTATGCTGCAATTGGAATCCATCCACACGATACATTTAATTTTGATAAAAATACTCTAATTGAATTAGAAAAATTATTAAATCATCCAAAAGTTGTTGCGATTGGTGAAATTGGACTAGATTATTACTACGACTTTTCTCCAAAAGAAAAACAGCAGTTTGCTTTCCGTGAACAACTCAAACTTGCAAAGAAATATAGATTACCAGCAATTATCCATAATCGAGATTCCAGTGAAGACTTGATGAAAATATTTGAAGAAGAGGCAGACGGAACTTTGTTTGCTCAATTCCATTGCTTCAACGGTGATTATGATATGGCTTATCGGATTGTTGAACTTCGTTCTTTTCTCTCATTTACTGGAAATATTACTTATCCAAAAAACGAAGATTTAAGAAAAATTTTAAGCCGAATTGAACCAGAGAATCTTTTACTCGAGACTGATTCTCCCTTTATGGCGCCTGTTCCCTTCAGAGGGAAAAAAAATAGACCTGCATATTTGAAACATATAGTTGAGAAAATTGCAGAAATCCAGGGTTTAACGGCGGATGACATAATTCGTTCAACAAATTTCAGCGTTTATAAGCTCTTTAAGATTGGACAAATTCCCGATGTTTCATTCACCTATCAGATTGGAAGAGCGTTGTATATTAATGTAACTAATCGTTGCAATGCAGATTGTATTTTCTGTGATCGAAAAGGATATGCTTCTGTCGTTGGATACAATCTCAAAATGCCAAAACATATGGAACCACCAGCAGAAGTTTATATTAAAGAAATTGGCGATCCCAAAAATTATTCTGAGATAGTTTTTTGTGGATTTGGCGAACCAACAATTAGAATGGATATAATTAAGGAAGTTGCAAAATATGTAAAAGAAAATGGCGGGCAAACTAGATTAAATACTGATGGTCATGGGAATTACATCAATAAGAGAAACATCTTACCAGAACTTCAGGGATTAATTGACTCAGTTTCAATAAGTTTAAATACAGCCGATCCAGATCAGTATGCAAAATTGATGCAGGTCGATAAATCACTCTTTTACGAAATGGTCAATTTCACAAAAGAAGCTAAAAAGTACATTCCCGAAGTTGTTGTTACAATTGTTGACTTAAAAGAAGTCGATAAAGAAAAAGCTCGAAAATTTGCTGAAGATGAGTTAGGAGTAAAATTTAGAGCAAGAGAATATTTCTAATCAAAATTGAGCTTTGATTGAATTGAAATCCAGCATATATCCAATATCTATTCTTTTTGATGGAGGAATATATTCTACCCAAAAAATTCCATTTCCCGATTGATAAGAAAGAATTGGCGAAATAAATCCAGGTAAACCTAAATTACATTGAAATGCAATAAGTTCATCATTATCAAAATAATATGAAAAGTAAGGGAAAACATTAAAAAAAATTGTTATTAAACCATCACCATTTTCAATTATTCCTTTTTTACTTGCATTAACTCGAAAAGAATAATAATCACCAAACTCAAAATTTACATTAGGTTCAACTCCTACTCCAATTCTAAAATCATTAAAATTAAAATTAGCACCTGCCTTTAAACTTGCGCTTGCACCAAAAGCCCACTTATACCCGTCATAGTTAACCTCTGTGAAATTTTCTCCGGTATATGGACTTAAGCCAGAAACCAGATACCTTCCACCGTAAACTGAAAAATGAAGGTTAGATATCGTATGTTTTTTAGTAGAACCTGCATTATAACTAAATCTGATAACTTCAATTTTTTCTCCTTCGTAATCACCTTTTATAAAAGCATAATCAAGCCCACTAAATGAATTAATTATGTTTGTATCAGCCTTAACTTCGTAAACTAAAGGAGTAGCGGATTGATATCTCATAATTTTATAATAGACTCTTTTACATCCGGTTTGAAAAATCAATAAAGTTAGAGATATAATAATCAGTATACGACTAAAAAATTTCAATTTGTACCTGTCTGAATTTTCTTAATTAAGTCTTAAAACATTGTTCAAGTAAATTAATCAACATGAATTTAATTATTAATTATATAAAAAAAATCAGGCTTGATTAAAATCAAACCTGATTAAAAATTAAAACCTTAAAAATGAATTAAATATTTAGTCTGATATTATAAATTTTGTTTGATAAAGTTTGTAATAAGTGTAAACAACTGTAGTCGAGTTTTACCACCAGAAATCCCATGATCTTTTCCTGGATAAAACATCACCTGAAATTGTTTATTTGCTTTAATTAATTCATCAACTAAAACTACTGTATTTTGAAAGTGAACATTATCATCTGCAGTTCCGTGAATCAAAAGTACTTTGCCTTTTAATTTATCTGCTTTATTTGTAACAGCGCTTTTTTCATAACCTTCAGGATTTAATTCTGGTAATGACATATATCTTTCAGTATATATCGTATCGTAAAATTTCCAGTGAGTTACCGGTGCAACTGAAACAGCACACTTAAAATATTCATTACCTTCGAGAAGAGTTAATGCAGAAATGTATCCACCATAACTCCAACCCCAGATTCCAATTCTTTCTGGGTCAACATAGGACAAGGTCATCAAATATTTTGCAGCTTCGACGATATCATTAACCTCCCAGTAACCTAAATTCTTGTAAATTAAATTCTCGAAAGATTTGCCTCGTCCACCAGTTCCACGATTATCTACCATAAAAATGATGTAACCTTCTTGAGCTAACATCTGGTGCCATAGGTATTGATTCCCACCCCAGATATCTATAACAATTTGACTCCCTGGACCAGAATAATTATAGAATAAGACAGGGTACTTTTTGTTCGGATCAAAATTAGCTGGTTTAATCATCATTGCGTTGAGAACCACCCCATCGCTTGTGGTGAAAGTTAGAAACTCTGGAGTTGAAAAGCTGTATTCTCTCAATGCTCTTTCTAGCTCTTCATTGTTGATCAAAGTGTCAAGTATTTTCCCTTTATCATCGAGCAAAAATGTTTTTGAAACCGATCTTACTGATGAATTTATTACAATGAAGTGTTTCAAATTTGGCGACGAATTAATGAAATTTGTTCCAGAGAATGAAGTAAGTCTTTCTAATTTTTTACCATCAAGTTTTACCTTATACAAATTACGAACGAGTGGATTACCTAATCCTGAAGTGAAAAATAAAAGATTATTACTCTCATCAACTTCTATTAATCGATCGACTTCCCATTGACCATTTGTTATTTGTCTAATCATTTTACCTGAATAATCAAATAAATATAAATGTTTAAAGCCATTTCGCTCAGAAGAAATAAGAAAATGCTTTTTATCCTTAAAGAAGTAAATATCCAGAGATTCTACACTAACCCAGCAGGTATCAGTATCAGTATAGATGACTTTCGAATCCCCTGTTTGTGAATCGGCAAGTAGAAGCTCCAATTTATTTTGAAGTCTAGTCATTCGAATGATTGCTAACTCATTTTCTCTTGTTGTCCAATAGATTCTTGGAATGTAAATATCAATTTCATCACCAATATTCATCCATTGTATCTTACCTGATTGTATATCAACTACTCCAATTTTTACAATTGAGTTACGAGCACCAGCTTTTGGATATCTCATTTTTATCGAATTAAAATAAAGTGAATCAAACTGCTGAATTTCAATTTCTGGTACTGGCGATTGATCAAGTTGCCAGAAAGCTATTTGCTTTCCATCAGGAGAAAACCTCCAGCCATCAATAATTGAAAACTCTTCTTCATAGACCCAATCGAAATGACCATTTATTACAATACCATTTCCATCAAAAGTTAACTGCCTTTCAGTTCGATTTTCAATGTCGTATAAGTAAAGATTATCATCCTTCACATAACCAAGTTTTTTACTATCAGGTGAGAATTTTACATTCAATACAGATTTTCCAGTTTCAACCTGAAAAAACTCCTTTGTCTTTATATTATAAAGATAAATATTTCCACCTGTCTTAATTGATCTTGCAGGTAAAAGTCCAGTAAACAGAATATAATTTTCATCTGGAGAAAATTCATAATTCAAAAAAGTAAATTTTTCGTCTGAGCCTTCCAATTTTAACTCATCAGAAGAGAGCAAAACAGATTTAGATTTAGACTGAACATCATAAACTACTATGTTAGTGGTTCGTTTCTGTGGGTCTGTCTCAAGGTATGTGAATTTATATCCTTTATCAACCCACTTAACCAATCTCAGAGATTTGCCAAAAAATTTCTGACTTCCCCAGATTTCTTCAAGTGTAAAGTTTTTGGAATTTATTTGAGCTGATGCGGTTACTATCAGTATAGTTAAAAGGAATGTTGTTAATTTTTTCATTTCAACCTCATAAATTTTTTCATCAAAACTAAATTAAGATTTTTTTATGTTTGATTGAATATAAATTAGGTTTGAATATGGCTACTCAATATTTACCTTCAGAAACTTTTTCAATAGAAAAAGTTTTAGAACAGAGATCAAAAATCGCTAAACCAGAATTTTTTCAAGAAATTATTATAAATCTTCCATATCCAATTTTAGTCTTGAATTCTTTACGTCAAATTGTCTTTTATAATAATGCCCTTATTGAGAGTTACCCTGATATAAGAAATAAAGAAATTCTTGGGAATCGGCCTGGTGATGTATTTAAATGTGAAAATTCTAAACTAGGGGATGGATGCGGAACGACTGTTTTTTGTCGAACTTGCGGAGCTGCAAAAGCTATTGCTGCCAGTTTGGCGGGGAGAGAAGATATTCAAGAATGTAGAATTTCAACTATTGATAATGAAGCGTATGATTTTCGCGTCTGGACATATCCAAAAGTTATCGATGGCGAAATGTTTTCAATTTTTACTTTAATTGATATTTCTCATGAAAAGCGAAGAGAAATCCTTGAAAGAATTTTTTACCACGACATTTTAAATACAGCAAATGGAATTATAGGCTTGCTTGAACTTTCGCAATCCCCTGATGATGAAAATAAAGAACAGTTAATTCAAACAGCTCTAAACTTTTCAAAAATTTTAGTAGATGAAATAAATTCCCAGAGATTGATTACTCTGGCTGAATCAGGCGAACTTGAAATTGAAATTACAAGATTTTCAATAGTAAAATTATTAAACGAAATCATTTCCCTTTATCAGACTCATTCTTCTTTTAAGGATATCAGTTTACAAACTCAAGTTTCTAATGATTTTGAAATAGTGTCTGATAAAACCATTTTAAGAAGGGTGATTGTCAATTTGATTAAAAACGCTATCGAGGCTTCCTTTTCAGGTTCTATTATTAAAATTTCATCCTACAGGTCAAATAGTTTAAATTTTATCAAAGTTCACAACCAGGCGGTTATGCCCGAAGAAGTCAAACTTCAAATTTTCAAGAGATCTTTCAGTACAAAAGGAAAAGGAAGAGGATTAGGTACTTACAGCATAAAACTCCTGACTGAAAAATTTCTTAAGGGAAAAGTAAGCTTTATATCCGAAAAAGGATTTGGGACAGAATTTACAGTTGAAATACCCGATTTTAAGCAGTCATCATAAATTTGGATTAGTAATTTTTTACTCCCATTTCATTTCCAATCCCTGAGTAACTCAAAAATTGTTCAAAGTTCATAATAGTTAATATTGGCAATCAATCTATTGTATATCTACCCTGCCTTGTATAACTTTGTATAGCAATTGAGGGAAATAATTAATAGAAAATTAATAACAAATTAATGGAGGATACTTGAAGTTCGTTGATAGAATTATTTTGATTCTTGTTTTGATCTCTTTGTTAGGCTTTTCGTATGTGGTGAATGATGCAGAGACAAATGAAGAAATAAAATCTAAGCTAAATATCAGTCTAAATAACCAAAAAAATGAGCCACAATATTCTCAGATGGTTCCTGTCATTACCTATAAGCCAATAGGTATATTAAAAGCAAGCTGGTATGGTCCCGGTTTTCACGGTAGACAAACAGCCAATGGCGAAATTTATAATCAATTTGAACTTACCGCTGCACATAAAACGATGAAATTCGGGACTTTATTGAGATTAACAAACCTCGAGAACAAAAAATCAATAATAGTCAGAATCAATGATCGTGGTCCATACATTGAAGGTAGAGATCTTGACTTATCTTATGCATCTGCAAAAGCACTTGGAATAATTAAACCAGGCGTCAGAAGATTAAAAGTTGAATTAGTCCAAATAACTGATTCTATTGAGATTGTGGATAGCAAATCAAATTTCTAAAACAAAAACTGCCCTTTTAAGGGCAGTTTTAATTTTAAATCTTGCTTAAGAATATAATTTTATCACAGAGTTATCTTTGTCCC
>JBNAWO010000107.1:0-5671 GCA_049699815.1 Ignavibacteria bacterium
CAACTCCATCATCATAGACTTGAATTTGATTTTCTTTTTCCAATTCTTTTTGTGCAAAACGAAACCATTTCTTTCCAAATGAATGATTAAAAAAGAAAGCTCCCAACCAGATTAGTCCCATCAAATCGCTTAGATAATGATTACCGTTTCGTCTTCCAAATTCAAGATTGTTTCTGATAAAAAGTCCATGCTGATAAAGGGATTTGTAGATTTTTTCTTTTATTTCATTTGAAAAATATTTTGATAATTTGAAGATATGCAGAGCAAAAATCCAATTGACCGCACGGATAGCAACTTCCATTGCGCAATTCCAGTTGACGCCATAACAAAATGGATTTTCATCAATCCAGTGGCTTAGAAGTTCAAAAAATTTCTCCGCATATATTTCATCATTTGAGATTAAAAATGCTTTAGCAAGCCATTGTGCCTGATGAAATCTACTTAATTCCCACGGTATTTTAATATCGCTTCCATTGATTGAATGTTTGGAATCAATTTTAGTGTAAAATTCCTTCTTCCAGATTCTGCTAGATTTAAAATCCTGATGCCAGTTAATTTTATCTCCGAGATTGACTAAACCAGAACCGAGGGTTTGAAATTTATTTACTAAAACTAAATTAGCTTCGTTAATTATGTTTTCTATTGTTTCAATGTTTTTCAGATGTTGTACATATTCATTAGAATAAAATTTGTTGTCGTCTAAGAAGTAAAGAGTCTGAAATTTTTTTGGATAAAAAATCGAACTAGATTTTACGCGGAAAATAAAAACAGTTTTCTTAATGAAGTGGATGTATCCGATTTTGAATTTTTTAAAATTTTCTTTCATATAATTCAAAGTTTAATTCCAATCCATCCCATTCGATGACCGAATGGTCTCACAATAAAGTCGTGAATTCTGAAAAAGATACCAGATAGATCACCTGCACTTGAACAATAAAATAATGGTTTAACTCCATTTTGAATTAAAATTTTTTTCAATTGTCCAGGAGTGTAATGATGCTCATAACCAAATGGGCTTATCCCTTTTTTCTGCATTCGTACGCTTTTAATGTATTTACCAATATTTAGTTTATTGGGGACAGTAATAATTACATATCCTCCTTTTTTCGTAACTCTGATTAATTCTTGAAATGCTTTGTTTCTTTTTTCTTTTTCCGGGATGTGTTCAAGGGTTGAAAAAGAGAAAGAAACATCAAAATAATTATCATCAAAAGGTAAAGCTGTTGCATCAGCAACTTGAATTTTAATTTTTTTTCTAAATGCTGGATGTATTTCTTTATCTGCAATTTCGTTTGCAACTTTAATAATTTCTGGAGCAATATCAATTGAATAAAATTCTTTTACTCTGGAAGCAAAATAAATTTCGTCAATCGGAAAAAATGTACCTACATTCAAAACTCTTTTATCTTTTAATCCATTAGGGATTTTTGAAATTAATCTATAATCAACTTTAAATTTCGATTGAAACATATATTGCCAGTCTTCTCTAACATCAAAAACATTATCAGGATTAAGATGCTCAGTGAATTTTTCGATTACAGTTTTTTGATCTTTATTCATTTTAATTTCTCCTGAATGGTTTTTTTATAGTAGTAAATATGTTGAATGAAATTAAAAAAGATGGATATTAATGTTGCTATAGCAGCCCCCATCGCTCTCCAAAAAGGGATTAAAAGAAGATTAAAAACAATTGTATTTACCGAAAGAACCAAAGCGATATTTCTTAGATAATTCCCTTTCCCTTTTGCACTTAAGAAAAAATTATAAGGTTGCATAGCTCCCATAAAAAAATTTGCTGCAACCATTGGTAATATTAATGGAATTGCCTCAGTATATTTTTTTGAAAACAAAATTTCAAGGATAAATCCACCAGTTAATAAATAAATTATACTTACACCAATCAACCAGATAAAATTTATTCTGAAAACTCGTGCTGGAATTTCATCCTGATTTGTGAATCCCTTAAATAATGATGTACATAATGATCTTGAAAAGAGTGAAATTGGAGTTGTAAAGAAATTGATCAAAGAATAGTTGGCTACCTCAACTTCTTTCACGAAATATTGAATTAGCAAAATATTGGATTGAAAGCCCATCATTCCAACAACTCTGCCAATGTAAACTTTGAAACCATATCGTTTGGTTTCTTCAGCGATTTCTTTTAAGTGTATTTTAAAATTATCAAATTGTGGTTTGGAAATTAGTATTGTAATTACAATTGCAACAAAAAAAGAAAAAACATAAAAAAATGCTGAGGTTTTCAGATTGAAAAAACTAAAAGCATAAGCAAGACCAATGAATACGAAATAAAGCAATCTTGGCAGTAGAGTATAAATTGATAACTTCAAAACCTCATTGCTTCCCTGAAAAATCAACTGAATTAAAAATTGAAAAGGAAATGCCAATGATGGAAGAAGTCCTATCAGAATTAAATATTTGATATTAGAATTGAAAACATCATCTACAAAAAACGAAGCAAGGAAAAGAATTAAGATGTATCCGATGGAAATTAGAGTTCCTAAGATATACAGAGCACCAATTAACTCTCGTTCTTTTTTATAATCTTTTTCAATTGCAATCAATCTTGAACCTGCAGCAAAGTATCCGAACTCAAAAATCAAAGCGATAAATGTAAGCACTTGAATATAGAAGTTGAGTGTCCCAAATTCACTTTTTGTTAAAAGTCTTGTGTTTAGAATTGTAAATAAGGCACCGAAAAACATTGCTCCAATTTGTGAGAAATATAGAGCAAGAGTCTGTTTTGCTGTTTTTGTCAAATTGAAAATATTTATTTTAGATAAGTAATCCATTATCCAATTAACCTTCCTTCAAACCAGTAGTCATACCACATAAAAAGATTAAGAAGGTTCCATGTGTTCTGGATAAAATCGTAACGAGAGGATAAAGGTGATTCAAGTAAAAATTTTATAAAGTCTTTGTTGAATAAATCTAATTTGTGAATACTTGAATATAGCAGATAGTGTTTGGTAAAATGAGCTAATTCATTCTGTAACCAGTAATTCATTGGTGCAGCAAATCCTTGTTTCTTTCGATAAATGATTTCATCAGGAATAATGCCCTCAACAGATTTTTTCAGAATATATTTTGTTATGGAATTTTTGACTTTAATTTTTGAATCGATTTTGAAGGAGTATTCAACCAATCGATAATCAAGAAATGGAACACGAGCTTCCACAGAAGTCGCCATTGACATCTTATCGACCCTCATTAAGAGTAATTCAGGTAAACGATTTTTGAATTCGAGATAAATCATTTTTCGAAGTGGGTCACTTACTGTAACTTTTGAAGCATACCGATGATAAATTTCTTTTATAACTGAATAAGTATTGTCTAAGTTTTTATTAAGAAGTTTTCTCTTATGCTCGATTGTAAAATTAACGGCACCGCCCCAGTAAATTTCCTGTTTATCCTTTATTCTTCTTATATAATCAAGTTCAAGTAGCTTTCCTTCTTCCCCCCACAATTTGGTTACAAAAGAATAAAACAATTTGTTAAGTACTGATGGAAGATTTTTAAGAAGATACTGATTTATTTTTGTCAATCTCAATTCACGCAACATCCAAGGGTAACCTGCAAATTCTTCGTCGCTTCCTTCGCCAACCTGAACGACAATTGTTCCATTTTCTCTTGCGAGTTTTGAAACAAAGTAGAGCGGAATACAGACCGGATCTGCAAGTGGCTCATCCTGATGATAGACTAATTTTGGAAAAAAATCTAAAGCATCTTTTGCGTCAATTAAAATTTCGTGGTGATTAGTTTTGAAAATTTCGGCTACTTTTCTTGCGTAGTTAAATTCATTGTATTCTCCAAAATCTTTATAACCAATCGAAAAAGTATCAACGGGCCGATCCATCAATTCAGACATCAAAGCAACATTGGTAGATGAATCAATTCCACCACTAAGAAAAACACCAAAAGGTACATCACTTATCATTCTGTCTTTTATCGATTGACGAAGTAATCGAACAATGTTTTCTTTAATGGTTGTCTCATCAATCTCAGGTACTTCATTAGCAGAGTTTAAGACATCATAATATTCCTCAATGCTAAGTTCACCAGTTGATTTAAGAATTAATCGATGTCCTGCAGGAAGTTTTTTTATTCCTTCAAACATTGTTTCCGGTGCAGGGGGAATCAAAAAAGTTAGATAATTTGAAAGAGCATTTAAATTTAATTGTTTATTTACTAAAGGATGTCTAAGGATTGATTTGATTTCGGAGGCAAAAATGAATTGTCCATTTTGAAATGTGTAGTAAAAAGGTTTTTTGCCAATTCTATCACGATAGGCAATGAAGAGCTTTTTTTTTTCGTCCCAGATTGCGATTGCAAACATTCCGTTTAGTTTGTGAATGAAATCAATCCCGAAGTGCTCATACGCATAGATGATAGTTTCAGTATCGCTTTTTGTTCGATATTTATAACCGATCTTTTCTAACTCTTTTCTAATCACGAGATGATTATAGATTTCGCCATTGAAAACAATCCAGATAGATTGATCTTGATTACTCATAGGTTGATTTGCAGCAGGTGAAAGGTCGATGATGGCAAGTCGTCTAAAGCCAAATCCAACTTTTTTGGATTTATTGATGAATAATCCTTCATCATCGGGACCGCGATGCTTCATTTCGTCTCGCATTTGAATCAGAATTGATTGGCTAACATCATTATGATTAAAACTCAATATTCCACAAATTCCACACATATAATAATTTCAAAATTAGTTTTAGATAAATTTAAATTAATAAAATCTTTACTTGTTTGAGAAGTTGATTTTAAAATAAAAAAGCGTCCCACTATGGGGACGCCTGCAGGAAGGGAGAGTACCATAGTTAGAGAATTATTTCTGTAAAATCATCTTCTTTGTTGCTGTGAATGTTTCAGTTTGTAATCTATAGATATACACGCCAGAGCTAAGATGACTTGCATCAAATCTAACTGAATATATTCCTGGATTCTTTACCTCATTCACTAAAGTTGCAACTTCCTGACCAAGAATATTATAAACTTTTAAGCTCACAAATTCAGATTTGACGATTGAGAATTCAATCATTGTTGAGGGATTGAATGGGTTAGGATAGTTCTGAGATAATTTATATTCATTTGGAATTTCTGACACACCAGATTTCTTAGAACCATTCTTGCTCAGGAATGCAATGTTCTTAATTTCAACATCATAATTAGTGAGGTTCATATTGTCTCTTTTTTCATAAACGAGAGAAATCTTTCTTAATCTTGATGGGTCGAGAACAATTGAATTACCTTCTCTCTGTGTAAATTCACTGAATGGAATTGTGTAAGTTTTCTCTGTTCCATCAAGGACTAATTTTTTCATATGAAAGTTGTAATTCTGAATTCCATCCTGCTCGAGTCTCAACCATACAACACCATTGCCATTAATTGTAAATCTAATTGATTCATAGTCACTCAAATCAAATGGTGCAGTATTGGCGGTTAATGAACGGAAGATAGTTACCCAATCGTTTAATCTACCTTGCATTCTAACACCACCAGAAAGAACCAATGAACCTTCTGGATAATCTTTTGCATTTTGTGCTGGATAAGATTTTGTATCGAAGTAATCGACTGTTGAGTTTTGTCCATTCAAGAATGTATATGCACCACCGCTAACGAAGATTTCATCTTTAAATCC
>JBNAWO010000107.1:5681-8693 GCA_049699815.1 Ignavibacteria bacterium
ACATTTGCATCGCTTAAAATTCCAGTTTTGAGTGAAATTGAATTTAATCCTGGAGCTAAAGTATATGTATAAACTTGCTCAATTCTATCGCCGCCCTGAGTTGCACGTGATCTAACAAGCACCGTTACATTATCAGCAAATTGATTTTCATTTTTAACAACCAACTCAACAGAACCATTATGTAGGTATTTTCCTTTTTGTACATAAATCATATTGACGGGCAACTGAGCGCGATTCAGAAATTCAACATCGCCTCTTAATTTAAATTGATCAAGAATCTGATTGACGAGGAACATTGCATTCTTAAAGTTGCTTCCCCAGACCTGGAAGTTATAAATGTTATTTACACCAGATGGAACTTGATAATCTTCAATTAACCATCTTGAATCGACAATGAATTTGTTCCCTTTTTCATAGACGCTGAAGTGTATCTCATAATCTGTCACGTCTTCATTCACTTTATCAATTACTGAAGCAAAGTAGTAATTTTCACCAATTTTTATTTGAGTTAGTGATCTCAATTCAGCATCAACAAGACGATCACAGATAGCTTTTGTATGTTCATAGATATAAGGTGGATTAGTAGTGGTTGCAAATACACCAGCGATTCTTGCTTCACCTTTTGCAAGGGGCAGTTTGTAATCGACTGCATATGCTGATGTTGCATTAGAAATTCCAAGAATATCGAAAGGAGTTGATTCTTTAGCGATTGAACCCATCGGTCCATATTGAGGCAGTAATTCATATAAACCAGTAGAAGCAGTGAATGCAATTTTTGGATTTCTTAAAATCTTTGTAGTCATTCCATATTCAATTTTTGTCAATCTTCTAAGTAATAGGTCAGCAAGGTTTGCATTAGATTCAACGCCTGCATCATAACCGCCGCCACAAGTATCTGGAGGTGGTGGGCAGGTTAAGAAACCATAATTGCAATCACAAGCAAAATTATAATTAATCATTGATACAACATCATTCAAGACCTGAACTGAAAATGGAGTTGCACCACCACCAAGTGCAACATTTGCGAGTAATAGAACTTCTGATACTTTGTAATCTTTCATTGGTCCAGAAGCTATAACAAGATTTTTGAACTTAGTTGTAGATGGTGAACCAAGAAGTCCTGCATCGTTGAATGCAACATTGAGCATCAACGCAGCAACATTACCGGCAAATGAACCGGCTGAAGTTGTAGTTGGATTTGTATAATTTGTTGTGAATTGACCAACTGGACCAATTTGTGGTAAGAAGTTTTTAACTGATAATGCATTTGTAAAAGTGGCGCTGTAAGGTGCACCATTGCCGCCAATTACCATACCTGTTGAGAATACAGATGAGAAGTTATTCTCGAGTAAAGATTTTGCTGGTTCAAGGCACCATTGGTCTTGAGTATAAGTTTTATATAAAGCAAGATTGCAAGGTTCTGGAACTGGTTTTACTTTATCACCGAATTTAATTCCACAAATATCTTGATTGGTGACAAAAATGTTGTATGAATTTGGAGTAGTTGATATGTAACCATCGGGATCAATTTCTTGAACATGATATTCACCAGCCGGGACATTGTTAAATTCAAATCTACCAATAGCATCTGTCAAAGTTTGTGCAATGAGATTCGCAGATGTACCCCAGAGTTTGACAACAACATTTTCAATTCCAACTTCACCGGGATCCTGCATACCATTTCCGTTTGCATCATTAAATACTAATCCACACACTTTGTAACCAATTACACATTCACTTAATCCGGCATCCCAGCTCAGATCATTTTGTCCAGAACTTAGACTAAAGCAAATAGTTTTTCCAGTTAGAGGATCTGCATCTGAATCTTTTTGATCATTACTGCCAGCATCTTTAATAGTAAAGAGATATCCAGTTGGAGCAATAAATTTGACATAATAATTACCAGGCAACAGGTCGGTGAATAAATATTTTCCTTGTGAGTTTGTAGTCGTTGTACTGATTAAGTTTTCATTGCAATCATATAGTTTAACAGTAATTCCAGCCAATCCATTTTCGCTATTATCTTGAATTCCATTTTTATTTGCGTCAAACCAGACAAAGTCGCCAATTGAGCCTTTGAGCTTGTAAATTCCCGCATCCCATTTTGTCGAATTGCTATCGCAATTTGGTGGCTCAACTGGGAAGCAATCGGTCATACCTGTAACAGGATCAGCATCTGAATCAAGCAAATCATTCGAACCTGCATCTTTTGTTGTAAATGCATATCCATTTGGTAAGACAAATCTTAATTTGTAATTACCAGCTAAAACATTATTGAAGTGATAATAACCATTTTCATCAGTTTGAGTTGTTTGTAAAACCTGACCATTGCAATCAAGTAACTTTACTTTTATATAACCTACTCCAGCTTCGCCATAATCTTGAATCCCATTTTTATTAGCATCTTCCCAGACTTTGTCACCGATAACGCAGGTTGGTGCTGGAGGAGTTGGATAAACCCCAGCATCCCATTTGACATCGTGTTCACCACAATTATCTGGATCTATGTTTAGGCAAACACTTTCACCTGTGACAGGATCTACATCTGAATCAAGTAGATCACTAGAACCCTGATCTTTCATTGTGAATGACAGTGAGGATGGAATTATAACTTTGATTTTGTATGAGCCAGCGTAAACACTATCAAACTTGTAATAACCATTATTATCTGTAAATTGACTTGAAATGTAGTTTCCGTTACAATCGAACAATTTAACTTCGATATTAGGTACGCCGACTTCACTCGATTCTTGAATTCCATTTTTATTATCATCCATCCAGACACGGTCACCAATTGAACAGAAGGGTGGGGGAGGTATTAAATAAATTCCAGCATCAAGATTTGCATAATTTGTATTTGGTCCAAGGTAAACACAATCGCTTTGTCCATTCGATGGATTAATATCGGAATCAAGTGCTTCATTGCTACCTTGATTTTGCAATGTGAATTGGTAACCATCAGGAAGAACAACTTCAATTTTATAACTACCGGGTAATAGGTTAGCGAAATTA
>JBNAWO010000108.1:0-8494 GCA_049699815.1 Ignavibacteria bacterium
AATACTTCATCTAACAAAAGAAAAGATTGAAGACATAATTTGTCCAAAATGCAATTCAAAAAATTATATAAAACTACTTTCGCGAATAGCTAAGCCTGTTTCCGATGATTCTGATTTTGACTCATCTGATTTTAGCTCAGATGATAATGATGATTATTCCGGCTCAAGTTGTTGCTCAGGTGGAGTGTGTGGATGTAATTAAAAAGTCTCCTCAAAATGAGGAGACTTTTTTAATGTTTTATTTTAAATAAACTAACTTTCTGATATCACTCAACCCATTACTTTCCAGTTTATAAAAATAAGTTCCTGATGAAAAATTTAGCCTATCAGCATCGAAATCTATCTCATACAAACCTTCTCTTTGAAATTCATCAACTAATTTGACGACTTCTTCTCCGAACAAATTAATGATTGTTAGTTTTGTGAACCCATCTTTATTCAATTTATAAGAAATTTTGGTTGACGGGTTGAAAGGATTGGGATAATTCTGATAAAGTTCAAATTCTTTAACCGGAAATTTTTCATTTTCAACAGAGGTTGTTCCCACATTAATTATAAAATCATTTGCAAAATTCCATTGATCTCCACTTGTTGAGCCATTGAAATTAACAGAATTCCCAATAGCATAGAGAGTGACCTGTCCAGTAGAATTTGGTGCTGTGAATTCAAAATCGAAAGTCACAACTCCTCCTGAAGGAGCTTTTGGAGAAGTATGAGTTAATTCATCACCAATTTTTTGTAACCCACTTCCCTGAACAATTGAAAGTTCCCCGCTGCTTGCTGCGATGTTTGTTCCGGCTCGGACCAATGGGCCCCCACTTATGGAGACTCTATATATTCCTTTTGAACCAGGAGTAAGTGAGTTTGGACCTGAAATAGTTACATTGACGGCAGTAGATGGCGAGCTTCCGTGACAATTGCAACCCTGTCCATTTTTACGGGTTTTTTGTGTTATCCCCGATGAGTAACCATAAAAAAGAAATGAGGCGAGCAGAACAAAACTCACAAATAGATTTGTTAGATAGTACTTGTTTTGTAAAAAGCGTTTCATAAAACCTCCATTTTTTCTTCTAAACAAATTGAGGGTTTAAATTAATTCAATATCTGTTAATATATATTAGAACTTAAAATCATTTTATTCATTTTATCACTGAATTTCTTTTGAAGAATCACTCTTTTATTAGAATTGATTTTAAAGTAAAAAGTAAGATTTTATGAGGTAATTTTTTGTAATGAACCAGATTGAGCTAATTTAAAATATTAGAGCTTGTCGTAACTGACAGGCTTTTTTACATTCTTTTTATCTTAAGTGATTTATGATTTCATTCTTTCGCCAAGTTCTTCATAAATAAAAAGCCATCCAACTATTTTTCCGATGTCGATCTCTTCATAATTATTCCAGAAATCACGATCACGAACATATCTCGAGCTTGTATCTTCTTTTGGGATTTTTTCAGTTTCTTCAATGATCTTTTTGAAACGATTAATCCATAATTCAAAGTTTTTCTCTCTCAAATCGACCCAGCCATCGTGTGCCCAGAGGTCAATATTTTCTGGTGTGACTGGTAATTCATTTTCTCCACGATATGGTGGAATTTTTATTTCTGGTCCACGAATTAATTTCTTTCCATCTCGCATTAAAATTGGAATTCCAATTGAGATAATTTGCGATCTTAATACCCTATTGTTTTTAATCAACTCTTCAGCTTTGAGAGAAACATCTTTTGGATTTTGTTTGATTACATTAAGAATAGAACCATATAAGATTTTTAGGATTTGAGCTTCGTAAAGAAGTTTTGATAGTCTTGGTGGTCCAAGCATCTCAAATGCAACTGAATCGACACCGTATTTCTGCTCAAGTCGTTTCATTTTCTTGATTGCAAAATTATGCATATAGCCGGCACGATATGTCGGTTCGAGTGTTGCGTGATCAAGTGCATTGATTATGTCGTGACCTGTGTTTCCACCTTTGAGTTCAAAAACTACAGTTTCAGCAATTTCTTCCGGAGTTACATATTCCATTTGACCAAGACTTGAAATTGCATCAAATTCACCACGAGAGAATATTCCATTCTCACCCGTATCGATGTAGACCGCTTTAAGAGTTTCACCAGTTTTTTCCAATGGAATTTCATCTTTTATTTTGAAAATTTCACCGAGTTCTATGGCTAAATCCGGATTATGATCAACAAGTTCAACAGGTTTTCCACTTTTTTTGATTTCACCGAAACCAATTTTTTTCCAGGCAATTGCTGCTGTCGGTTTAATTTCTTTTGTAATTGGTGCGTTTGGTGTTCGTGCAAGCAAAAATAGAAGTAGAGTATGAGCTCCGGCTACAGAGGATTTGCTTAATAAAACTCGTGATGGTTTTTCTTCGCTGTGAGTATATGGAATGTTGAGTCCCATTCCACCAGTTCCACTGGTCCCTATTTTAAGATAAATCTGAGTTTTTCCTTCTTCCATACTTTTATAAAGTATCTGAACATGTCTTATCAGCTGTGGAATGTAGAGTGTTGCAAGTAACCTTTCGGTTTGTTCAATTATTTCATCAAGATTTCCAGACTTAATTGCTTTTTTAACATCAACTCCGACATTGTAAATATTTTGATAAGCAATTCCAGTTGCTGTATTTATGCTATCGACAATTATTGAAGGTTTGTAAGTGGTGATAAGTTGATAAAGACTCTGAGATTTTAGAATTTCATCGTTTAATTCTTCAAGGATATCATCAACTAAAATTTTTCTAATCTTTGGATCTCTGAGTAATTCTAATTTGTTTCGGTCTTTCCATTCATGCCTGAGGAAAATATTCCCCCACCAGGGAATAATGTTTTCTTTAGGAAAGTCAGGAAATTCTTTACTTAAATTTTCAACAGCTTCTCGGGCTTCCCATTCATTTAATGATCCAATAATAATTTTTGAAGGATTCTCGACAATAATTCGTCGGGCAACGGCATAACCAACTAATCCCCAACCTCCGAGGATTAGTACTGATTTACCTTTAATATCCATAATGTAGCCTCTTATATGTTAATTAATTTTTTTATTTATAACTTTGCATTACAAAATTAAGCAAAAATTCAGTCGTCTTTGTTCAATTAAATAGGTTCTTATATGAAAGTAAGTGAATATTTAAATGAAGATAATGTTTTATTAGATGTCGAAGCTAAAGATAAATATGAACTAATTGATAAATTAATAGAAGTAGCAGCAAAATCGGGCAAAATCCTTGACAAAGAAAAAGTCCGTGAGGCTGTTTACGAAAGAGAAAAAATTTTGAGTACAGGTGTTGGAAAAGGATTTGCTGTCCCACACGGAAAAACTGATGCAGTTAATGATATCGTTCTTGCATTTGCTATAACCAAAGAACCATTAAACTATGAAGCACTTGATAATCAACCTGTGAGACTTGTAATGTTAATGGTTGGGAAAGATAGTCTTGTGAGTTCTCACATCAAACTTTTAAGTAGAATTTCAAGATTAATGAACAATGATGAGTTTCGAGAAAGTCTTTTGAATGCTAGAACCAAACAAGAAGTTCTGGAAATTTTCAGAAAAGAAGAATCAAATTATTTTGATGTTTAATCGAAAATTATAAACAAACTTTAGTGGGTAAAATTGTTTAAGTCAATCCGAGGTACAAAAGATATTTTCCTGCCAGAAATTTTTCGTTGGCAGAAACTTGAACAAGTTGTTCATCAATTAATGAAGAACTACAACTTTACTGAAATTCGAACTCCAATCTTCGAAGAGACTGGACTTTTCGCTCGCAGTATTGGAAGTGAGACTGATATAGTTGGCAAAGAAATGTATACTTTTAATGATAAGAGCAATACAAGTCTCACACTTAAACCTGAGATGACAGCTGCAGTTGTTCGTGCTTTCATTCAACATAATATTGGTGAACTTAGACCTGTCAATAAGTTTTATTACATCTCTCCAATGTTTCGTCAGGAGAGACCACAATCAGGAAGATTAAGACAATTTCATCAAGTTGGTGCTGAAATTTTTGGAGTGAAAAATTTTTATGCCGATGGTGAATTAATCATTTTGGCTATTGATTTGCTTTCAAAATTAAATGTTAAAAATCTTCAGCTTCAATTGAATAGTGTTGGCTGTCAAATTTGTAGACCAAATTTTGTAAAGAAACTTGTTGAATATTTTGAACCGTTGAAAAGTAAGCTTTCTGAAGATAGCCAGATTAGACTAACAAAAAATCCTCTCAGAATTCTGGACTCCAAAGATGAAAGAGATATCGAATTAAAACAGAAGGCACCATCAATTTTAGACAATCTTTGTGATGAATGTAAAGCTCATTACGAGGGATTGAAAGACTTTTTAATTAGCAATAAAATTTCTTTTGAAGAAAATCCATATCTTGTTCGTGGACTCGATTATTACACAAAAACCGCTTTCGAAATTACTTCGGGTGATCTTGGTGCTCAGAATGCGATTTGCGGTGGCGGACGATATGATTTGCTTGTTGAACAACTCGGCGGCAAACCAACTCCAGGTGTTGGGTGGGCATGCGGTATCGAAAGAATTCTTTTAGCTTCAGAAAAATACGATGAACCTATCAAACAAGAACTTGATGTTTTTCTTGTTATTCAAAAAACTGATTACAAAATAAAAGCATTTCAAATTCTTTCTGAACTAAGAAAAAATGGCTTTTGTTGTGAAACTGATATGCTCGATAGAAGTATGAAAGCTCAACTGCGTGAAGCTAATCGTTCCAATGCAAAATTTGCTTTAATTCTTGGTGAAGAAGAATTCTTGGCCGAAAGAATCACAGTAAAGAATTTATCCACTGGTGAGCAGGAAGTTGTTTCTTTGGGTATTTTGTGTAATTTACTTAAGAGTAAGCTAACTAATAATTAGAAATGGCAAAGCAAAAATATTTCGTTCCCGAAAAGGAACTGCCGCATTTTAATAAGGAAAAAGGTTGGATCGAAAAAATTGAATATCAGATCAAACCATCCTTTGAATTTTCTAATAATGCTTCGAACCCAATCTTTGTAATTTATGTTTTCAGCTTTCGTGAATTTGCATTTTTCAGATATACCATTGATTACGAAGTTGTAAAAAAGAAAACTGAATATTTTATTACTTTGAAAGGCTTAAATACAGATAATCAAGTTTTGCCAGATAGAGGTAGAGCAAATGCACGAATTGAATTTGGTGATCTTGCTGGCGATTATGTATTTCATTTTAGAAGAGCAAGTGGGGAAGAAAATATTTTTCATTTTAAAATTGATCCAATCAATAAAGAAATTTATCTAAAGAAAGAACTTCCTGATAAAAAAACTAATAGAAAATTTGTTGAATATTTAGGATAATTTTATGTGTCCAGAACTTTTTAAAATCGGTCCTTTAACTGTTTACAGCTATGGTTTGATGTTGGGGATTGCATTTATTGTTGCAAGTTACATTTTATCTTTTGAGTTTAAACGAAAAGGAATTCATCCTGATCTTGCTTCAGAAGTAACTTTATTAGCATTAATTTTTGGAATCATTGGAGCAAAACTTTTTCACTTATTCGATGAATGGGATGCATTCCTTCAAGATCCAATCGGTGAAGCATTTTCACCTGGTGGACTTGTTTGGTACGGAGGCTTTCTTGTTGCGTTGATTGTGGTTTATTTTAATGCAAGAAGAAGAAATTTACCATTTCTTGTTCTTGGCGATGCTGCTGCACCCGCACTTGCACTTGGATATGGAATTGGAAGAATTGGATGTCACCTCTCAGGTGATGGTGATTATGGAATTCCAACAAATTTACCGTGGGGTGTAGATTATTCTAAAGGAACTTATCCACCGTCTTACGCTTTCAGAGGAACTGAGATCGCAAAAAATTATCCGAATGGAATTGTCCCTGATAATACTCCACTTCATCCAACTCCGATTTACGAATTCTTACTCGGTGTGATAATCTTTTTAATTCTCTGGAATATGAGAAAGAAGACAGATGTGAATGGTAAAATTTTTATGTGGTTTTTAATTTTGCACGGAAGCGCGAGATTTTTAATTGAATTTATCAGGATTAATCCAAAAATTCTTTTTGGACTTTCTGAGGCACAATTAATTTCTATTATTTTAATTGCAGCAGGGATTATTGGAATTTTCTACTTGAGGAAAAATCCTGCTTTGGTTCAATTTGATCCTAAACAGATCAAATATGAACCGAAGAATAAAAAATAATTTTTGTGTTTTATTGAATTTGAGAGTAAGAGAGCAGAGGTGAACTCCAATTTTGTAGGCTTTTGGGAGTAGCCTTAAGTTAATCAGATAAAATTATTAATAATATGAATCAGTGGAATGTTAAAAAGATTTTTCGCTTAAAAGTCGAATTAATTTCACTGAGGAAAAATTTGAAGTTTTATTTATGAATTTATGTTCAACAAAAATGATAGGATAAAGAGATGCCATTAATCGTTGGTCGTCAACCAGTCTTAGAAGCTTTGAAGTCAAAAAATTTTGTCGAAAAAGTTTATATCCTCTTTGGTGCGAGAGGTAATCAAATAAATCAGATCAGGTTTCTTGCTAAAAAGAGAAAAGCAAAAATTGTAATACTGAGTAAACAGAAATTTCGTGAATTGACTCCCAGCACGGCAACTCAAGGTGTAGCTGCATTAGTTGGCGAAAGAGAATACAATGATATTGATGATATCTTGAAGGTTGCTGAGGAAAGAAACGAAAAACCTTTCATTTTGCTTCTCGAAAATATTCAGGATCCAAGAAATCTTGGTGCTTTAATTCGAACTGCTGAGTGTATGGGAGTTCACGGGATTATTCTTCCGAAAGATAGAAGTGCAAGCATCAATCAAGATACAGTGAAAGCGTCTGCTGGTGCAATTGAACATATGCCAATTGCAAAAATTACAAATGTTTCTCAGACAATTGATGAATTAAAATCAAAAGGTTTATGGATTGTTGGTACATCTTCAAAAGCGGATAAAATTTTGACTGAATTTGATTTCAATATTCCACTGGTTTTAATCTTTGGTCAGGAAGGACAGGGGATGAGAAGATTAACTGAAGAAAAGTGCGATTTTCTTGTAAAGATTCCTTTGTTTGGTAAAGTTGAATCGTTGAATGTGTCCGTTGCCTGTGGAATGTTTTTGTATGAAATAAGAAGACAGAAAAGTATGATCCAGAAAGCAGAAACTGAACAAGTGAAGGCGGAAGATTAATTACATAGGTTCTAACTTTTAGAATGAAATTAATTTGTCTTTTCCTCGTTCTAATTGAATTTGACTATTCTTGAAAGATCAATTGAAAAACTGAATTTGGAAAAAATCAATTTAAGTGGAAATTAATTTTTAATTGAATTTGAAATTGTGTTTATAAATAAATCTTTTCAAAAATCTGAATTGCGGATATTCAAAGTTTTAAGTTTAAATCGTTCAAATAAAAAGTTTATTAAATTTCTAAATTCCTTTCTCGATGTTACATCAAATTTCAATTTGAGAAGCATTCCAAATTCTGATCACTTTTAAGAAACCAAAATGAGGTTCAAGATGAAATTAATTCTTAGTATAATTTTAATTTCACTTTTAAATCTTTTTTCTCAAAAAAACGATTACTGGAAGACATATTTTGAAAAATCAAATTATCTCGAAACTCCGAGATACGAAGAAACAATGGAATATTTCAGAAAATTTGAAAAGCATTCTCCCTATGTGAAAATGTTTTCAATTGGAAAATCTGCAGAAGGAAGGGACATATTTGTTTTGATTGTTTCAAAAGATAAAGCGTTCACACCAGAACTTGCACGGAAGACTCGTAAACCAATTGTATTTATTCAAAATGGAATTCATGCTGGCGAAATTGATGGTAAAGATGCATCAATGATTCTACTTCGCGAGATTTTAATCACGAAAGAAAAGGAAATTTATCTTGATAATGTAATCTTAATTGTAATGCCAATTTTTAATGTTGATGGGCATGAACGATTCAGTCCTTATAATCGAATAAATCAAAATGGTCCGAAAGAAATGGGCTGGAGGACAAATGCTCTAAACTTGAATTTGAATCGAGATTATATGAAAGCTGATTCACCAGAGATGAAAGCCTGGTTAAAGTTTTTCAATCAATGGTTGCCGCACATTTTTGTAGATTGTCATGTGACTGATGGAGCAGATTATCAATATCAAATAACTTATTCCTGTGAAAGATACGGAAATGTTCATCCTTTGCTCAGGAAATGGATTCAAAATGAATTTGTTCCTTTTATCGAAAACGAAGTTCAAAAGAGTGGTTACTTAATTGCTCCTTATGTTTGGTTCAAAGAGGATGAAATTAAAAATGGAATTGTCGATGGAGTTACTTCCCCAAGGCTTTCAACTGGTTATGCTGCAATTCAAAATCGTGTTGCTCTTCTAATTGAAACACATATGTTGAAAGATTATAAGATAAGAGTATTCGCAACTTTGAGTATGCTCGAAGCTATAATCAGAAAAGCAAATCAAGAAGGGAAAAAACTAATTGAGGTAAT
>JBNAWO010000109.1:0-8482 GCA_049699815.1 Ignavibacteria bacterium
TTAGCAATAAAAATTAATGGGAAAATTAAAGAATTATACACACCAATAAATCAAGATGCTGAAATCAAAATTTTAACTTTTGATGATGATGAAGGCAAAGAAGTTTACTGGCATTCATCTTCTCACCTGATGGCTCACGCTATCGAAAAATTATTTCCAGGTGCGAAATTTGGAGTCGGTCCTGCCATTGAAAATGGTTTTTATTACGATGTTGATGTTGATAGAAAGATTACTCCAGAAGATTTAATCGAAATTGAAAAGAAGATGGCTGAACTGGCTAAAGAAGCCAAACCTTTTGTAAGAAAAGAATGTTCAATTGATGAAGCAATTGATTTTTTCAGTCAGAAAGGTGATGAATATAAACTTGAACTGCTCAAGGATATTGACAGTCGCGAAGAACAAGTAAGTATGTATGAAGAAGGAGATTTTGTTGACCTCTGCAGAGGACCACACCTACCAGATGCTGGGAAGATAAAATATTTCAAACTTCTTTCTGTCGCCGGTTCTTTCTGGAAAGGTGATCCCAATAATAAACCAATGCAAAGAGTTTATGGCATTTCATTTCCAAAGAAAAAATTACTTGATGAATATCTTACTCAATTAGAAGAAGCAAAAAAAAGAGATCATAGAAAATTAGGGAAAGAACTCGAACTTTTCTTCTTTAATGAAATTGCTCCTGCAGCACCTTTCTGGCTACCTAAAGGTATGATAATTTTCCGTGAATTAGAAAAATTTTTAAGAGAAACTTTAGATAAACAAGGCTATCAAGAAATTTCAACTCCAATCCTGGTTAAAAAAACTCTCTGGGAAAGATCTGGACACTGGGATCATTATAAAGAGAATATGTTCATTCTTGAAGTTGATAATGAAATTTATAGTCTTAAACCAATGAATTGTCCAGAGAGCACAATAATTTATAAATCAAAGTTAAGAAGTTATAGAGATTTACCTTTGCGACTTTCGGAAATAGGAAGACTTCATAGAAATGAAATCTCTGGTGCCCTTGGTGGAATGTTAAGAGTTCGACAAATTACAATGGATGATGCTCATTTATTCGTTCGACCAGATCAAATCCTCGAAGAGATAACAAAACTTTTAAAACTTATAAATGATTTTTATACTTTATTTGGTTTTTCACCGAGTTTCAATCTTTCTACTCGACCAGAAAAAGCAATGGGTGATTTGAGCTTGTGGGATCAAGCGGAAGAAGCATTAAAGCAAGCATTGGAATTAAACAACATAAATTACAAAATTAAAGAAGGTGAAGGTGCATTTTACGGACCAAAAATCGATGTTCAAATTAAAGATGCAATTGGAAGATCTTGGCAAACGGCAACTATCCAGCTTGATTTTCAGATGCCAGAAAGATTTGAACTGGAATATATCGATGAAAATGACGAGAGAAAGCGACCTGTGATGATTCATCGTGCAATCTTTGGAAGTTTCGAAAGATTTATTGGAATATTAACTGAACATTTTGCTGGATATTTTCCTACCTGGCTCTCACCAGTTCAAGTTGTCGTTCTACCAATCTCAGATAATTTTCTTGAGTATGCGCAAAAAGTTTATCAGGTTTTATTTGATAATAATATTCGTGTTGAGTTAGATAAAAGAAATGAAAAGATTGGTTATAAAATCCGTGAGTGGGAAAATCAAAAAGTTCCTTATATGCTCATCGTAGGTGAGAAGGAAACGCAAAATAATTCTGTGAGCGTTCGAAAGCATAAAAAAGGCGATCTGGGTTCATTTGATTTAAATCAATTCTTACAATTAATTCTAGATGAAATAAAAACAAAAAAATTACACAACTAAATAGGAGATAGGTTATAAGCTCAAAAGATTCAAACCGCGAGTTAAGAATAAATGAACAAATAAGAGTTCCACAAATTCGAGTTATAGATTCAGATGGAACTCAGCTCGGAATAATGTCACCGAGAGAAGCTTTAAGAATTGCAGAATCAAAAGGTTTAGATTTAGTAGAAATTGTACCGAATGCTAAACCACCTGTTTGTAAAATCATTGATTATGGTAAATATAAATACGAAGCTCAAAAGAAAGAAAAGACTCAGCGAAAAAAACAAGCTGTGGTTGAAGTTAAGGAGATTAGATTTCATCCAAATACTGATGAACATGATTTTGAATTTAAAGCCAGGCATTGCAGACAATTTCTACTGGATGGTTATAAGGTAAAAGCAACGGTGATATATAAAGGTCGTGAGTTGATTTATCCAGAAAAAGGTGAGGAACTCTTAAACAGGTTGATTGAAAAAGTTAATGATATTGCTCGAATTGAAAGTCCTCCTAAATTTGAGGGCAGAGCAATGACAACTATCTTAATTCTTGATAAAAGTAAGATTAAAAAATCAAATTGAGGTGATTTAAATGCCCAAGATGAAAACTAATAAAAGCGCAGCCAAAACATTTAGAAGGACTGCCTCAGGTAAATTTAAAAGATCAAAAGCATATAGAAGCCATATTTTAACTAAAAAATCTTCTAAGCGAAAAAGAAAACTTAGAAAACCAACACTGGTTTCAAAAGCTGATCAAAAACGCGTTAAAGCTATGATTCAACAATAATAGATGAGGAATTAAACTATGCCAAGATCGAAAAATAAAGTTGCTTCGCATCGAAGAAGAAAAAAAATCTTAGAAAGAGCCAAAGGGTACTGGGGAAGAAGAAGCAAAGTTTATACAATTGCTAAAAACTCAGTTGAAAAAGCTTTGCTTCATTCCTATGTTGGACGAAAATTAAAGAAACGTCATTTTCGCTCTCTTTGGATTACCAGAATTAATGCCGCTGCTCGTATGAATGGAACAACTTATTCAAAGTTGATCCATGCGTTAAAAGAAAAGCAAGTTGGAATTGATCGTAAACTTCTTGCAAGCATCGCTTACGAAAATCCACAAGCATTCTCCGAAATTGTAAAATTTGCAATGAATTAATTTGATTCCCTACCAAATGGTAGGGAATTCTGTTTTAAAAAGCTATGGAAAATCTTGAATCAATAAAATTTGTTGCGGAAGAAGCTCAAAAAGATTTTGAAAAAGTTTCTTCTTATCAGGATGTTGAAAATTTTAGAATTAAGTATTTAGCCCGTAAAGGATTAATTGCCAATCTCTTTGATAAACTTAAAGAGGTTCCGCAAGAATTAAAACCTCAGTATGGTAAAGAACTAAATCTTCTCAAAAAAGAACTTGAAGAAAAATACGAGCTTCTTCTTCAAAAATTTCCTAAAAGAAAAGAAATTGAGCTAAGAGAAGATCTTACTTTACCCGGCATCAAACCGAGAATCGGAGCAAAGCACATAATAACGAAAACACTGGATGAAATTAAAGAAATATTTAAGTCGTTCGGTTTTGTGATTGCTGAAGGTCCTGAAGTTGAAACAGATTATTACAATTTCTCTGCATTAAATTTTCCTGATGATCATCCTGCCCGAGATATGCAGGATACATTTTTCATTTCCAAAGATTTATTGCTGAGAACTCATACTTCTCCAGTTCAAATAAGATATATGGAAAGTCATAAACCACCCATTAGAATTATTGCACCTGGAAGAGTATTCAGAAATGAAGCGATCTCAGCAAGAAGTCATTGTATCTTTCATCAGGTTGAAGGACTTTATGTTGATAAAAATGTAACGTTTGCGGAATTGAAAGGTACATTAATAAACTTTGCAAAATTATTTTATGGTTCAGATGTATCAATTCGTTTTCGTCCGAGTTTTTTCCCATTTACTGAGCCGAGTGCTGAAATGGATGTGAGTTGTATTATTTGCAAAGGCAAAGGTTGTAGACTTTGTAAATATACAGGATGGCTTGAAATTCTAGGTTGTGGTATGGTTGATCCAAATGTTTTCAAATCTGTTAACTATGATTCAGAACTTTATACTGGTTACGCATTTGGAATGGGTATTGAAAGAATTGCGATGCTCAAATACGGAATTGACGACATTAGAATTTTATTTGAGAATGACTTAAGATTTTTAAAACAATTTAGAGGCTTATGAAAATATCTCTTAACTGGTTGAAAAATTACATCGACATTTCGAATTATTCACCAATTGATTTGAAAAATATTCTCACCAATTCTGGTTTAGAAGTTGAGGTAATTGAAGAAGTAGGTAAAGCACTTGAAGGTTTTGTTGTTGGTGAAGTTATATCGAAAGAAAAACATCCTAATGCAGATAAACTCTCAGTTTGTAAAGTAAACGATGGAAAAGAGATCCATCAGGTCATTTGTGGTGCACCGAATGTTGAAGCAGGACAAAAAATTGTCTTTGCTCCGCTGGGTGTGATAATTCCAGGAACGGGAGAAAAATTAAAGAAAGTTAAAATCCGAGGTGTAGAATCTTTTGGAATGATTTGTAGTGAGATGGAACTCGGTTTAGGTGATGATCACACTGGTATTGTGGTCCTTGATAATGATGCACCCGTAGGAATGCCAATTAATCAATATCTTGGGATCAATGATTTTGTCCTTGAGATTGGAATAACTCCAAATCGTCCTGATGCCTTAAGTCACATAGGGCTTGCAAGGGAACTTTCATCGTTAATTAAGAAAAAGTTTGTTTTTCCCAAAATTGATTTTGATGAAAGTGAAGATAGAATAGAAAAATATCTTAAAGTGGAAATTTTGAATGAAATTGATTGTCCGAGATATTGTGCACGAATGGTTAGAAATGTAAAAGTAAAAGAATCACCTCAATGGTTAAAGAATTATTTAACTAATGTTGGGATAAGACCAATTAATAATGTTGTTGATGTATCAAATTTTGTAATGCTTGAACTGGGTCAACCTCTTCACACTTTTGATGCAAGATTAATTGAAGGTGGAAAAATTATTGTTAAGAATGCAGATGATAATGAAAAATTTATAACTCTTGATGGGAAGGAAAGAACGCTTGATTCATCAATGTTAATGATTTGTGATACTGTGAAAAAAATTGCAATTGCAGGCGTGATGGGTGGAGCTAATTCAGAAATTTCTGAAAACACAAAAGATGTAATCATCGAAAGTGCTTATTTTAATCCTAAGAGCATTAGAAGGACGAGTAAGAAACTTGGCTTGTCTACTGAATCATCATACAGATTTGAAAGAGGCGTTGATTATAAAAATACATTGATAGCAGCAAATCGTGCAGCACAACTTATCGCTGAACTTTCTGGCGGTGAAGTAGTTGGCGGATATATCGATGAAAATCCAGTTAAGTTTGATGATATAGTAATTCATTTGCGAGTTTCTCGAACCAACAAAATTTTGGGTATTGAACTTTCGCGTGATGAGATCGTTGATATTCTTCAAAGGCTTGGGATAACGGTTCAAAAATCTAATGGCGATATTTTAATTTGTACTGTTCCATCATTTAGACCAGATTTGACAAGAGAAATTGATTTAATCGAAGAAATTGCTCGAATTTACGGCTACGATAAAATTCCGGGTGATTCAAGAATTAACTTCGAAATTTCAATCGATAAAATTCAACCAAGATTAGAAGATAAAATTCGAGAAATTTTAACCGGCTACGGTTTATTTGAAGTAATGAATAATACTTTATTAAGTGAAGACGAAGCAAAGTTTGATAATCTAAAAACTGTTAAGATATTAAACCCAATAAGTCAGGAACTTTCACATTTAAGACCAAGTCTTATTCCTGGTTTATTAAAAACAGTTGCTCTGAATCATCGTTTCAGTGAGTTTGATTTACAGCTTTATGAAATTGGAAGAGTTATGATTGCGAAAAAAGATAATGTCAATGAGGTTGGTGATTATATCGAACTTGAACGACTTGGAATTTGTCTTACAGGGAAATTAGTTGATAAAAATTGGAAAGAGGATGCAATTAATTCTGACATATTTTACTTAAAGGGAATAGTTGAAGCTCTTTTAGAAAAATCATCACTTGACAATATTAATTTCACTTCTTATTATGCTTCAGGAAATGAATTCTATTCAATTGAAATTAAAACATTTATTGGAAAGACTTATATTGGTTCTTTGTTCAAAATGACAGAAAATTATCTTAAAAAATTTGACATAGAAAAACCAGTTTATATTGCAGAGTTAGATCTTGGTCTTTTGAGGTCTTTACCTAAAACCACGGTAGTTTTCAAAAAGCTTTCAAATTATCCAAAAGTTGAAAGAGATATTAGTTTCTTTGTTGATAATGAAATCCCTTATGAAAAGATCGAACAGGTTATCTGGAGATTTGCTGATAAACTTTTAATCAATGTTTATCTGTTCGATTTGTATTTTGATCCAAAGAAATCTGATAAGAAAAGCCTGGCAATAAGATTAGAATTTCAATCTCACGAAAAAACCTTGACAGCTGAAGAAGTAGATACACGAGTTACCAAAATAACTGCAGCCCTTGAAAAAGAATTAAATGTTCAACTCAGGAAATTGAATTAATGGGAAACGACAATCGGACAAAATTTTTTGAAGCTCTAGGGAAATTAGAGGAAAATTTACAAAGGTTTATTGTCCGATTTAATGAGATAAAAAAAGAGAATTCAGAATTAAAGCATGAATTGTTAAATTTGAAAGGACAGCTGGAAGAATTAAATAACGCATTGGTCGAAAAAGAGAAGGAAATTGAAAATTTGAAAAACCAGCTGGAAAAAGCAAGAAATACGGTAATTATTTCTGAAAAGGAAAGGCAAAATTTGAAAAACCGTATTTCTGAAATTCTGGAGAGGATAGAAGTATACTTAAATAATTAACTTAACTAACTAAAGTTCTGGAAATGTCTTCAAATAAGAAATTGAAAATTAAAATTTTTGATCGTGAATATTCATTAGTGGTAGATAACGAAGAACGTGCTCAGAATGTGAGTGAATATGTAAATTCGCTAATGAATGATTTGAATGTGGATATGAATGGTCAGCCTCCACATACAATCGCTATAGTTGCGGCATTAAATATTGCAAACGATTATTTTATTGAGAAAGAAAACACCGCTAAAGATTTGAAAGAAGCAACTGAGCGATTGAATAAATTAAACTTTCTACTTGAGGACATTTCCAGCTAAAGTTTTCACTTCTAACCGCTCCAGACTTCTAAAGAAAAAAATCGAGGACTAACACCCAAAACAAAGGGAGTTAGACTTCAAAAGCGTATTACAGGCCTCACTCGCTTAATGGCGAGATGCTAAGTGAGTTTGTTGAGACAACAATCACTTAGCACGGTGGAAGTAAAAAGCTTTTGAGCTAACACCCACTGTTACAAGATAGGTTCTCGATCCTATCTGGAAGTTCTGGAGCGGTGATTATTAAAAACTAAAGAGAGATGATATTATGGAACTTTATATTTTAATTCCGTTGATTGTTGTTTTCAGCGTTGCATTGTTTTTTATTGGGTGGATATTGAATTCTCAAGTGGGGAAACAAAGCATTGCATCTGCTGAAAAACAAGCAAAAAAAATTATCGAAGAAGCCGAAAGAGAGGCTAACAATATCAAAAGAGAAAAACTTCTTGAGGTTAAAGACGAATGGTTCAAGAAAAAACAAGCATTTGAACAAGAAGTAACTACGAAGAAAAATAATCTTCAGAATTATGAGCGTCAACTTAAAATTCGTGAAGAAGCAATTGATAAGAAAACTGAAGTTTTGGAGAAGAAAGAGAAACAAATTTCTGAACTTGAACTTAAACTAAGTGAAAAGATTGCGGAGTATGAGAAAAAAACTCAAGAATTAAATACAATCATTGTGGAACAGACTCATAGACTTGAGAAGATTGCTGGTTTAACGCAGGAAGAAGCTAAAAAGATGTTAGTTGAAAATTTGATTAATGAGGCGAAATTAGAAGCTTCTCAGATTATTAAACAAATTCGTGATGAAGCAAAGGCTGAAGCCAAAAAGGAGGCTCAGAAAATTATAGTTCAGGCAATTCAAAGATCTGCTGCCGATCATTCCGTTGAAACGACTGTGAGTGTCATTCAAATTCAAAATGAAGAAATGAAAGGTCGAATAATTGGAAAAGAAGGTCGCAACATTCGAGCCTTTGAAGCGGCAACTGGTGTTGATGTAATTGTTGATGATACACCAGAAGCGGTTATCCTTTCAGCATTTGATCCCTTTAGAAGAGAAGTTGCAAAAGTGGCTCTTGAAAGATTGATCGCCGATGGAAGAATTCACCCTGCAAGAATCGAAGAAGTAGTTGAAAAAGTAAAAATTGATCTTGAAGATCAAATAATCGAAGATGGTGAGACTACATTAATTGAACTCGGAATACACGGAATGCATCCTGAACTCGTTCGACTGATTGGTAAAATGAAATATCGTCAGAGTTATGGTCAAAACTTATTACAACATAGTAAAGAAACAGCAGTTCTGGCAGGAATAATGGCGGCTGAATTAGGACTGGATCCAATTCTTGCAAAACGAGGGGCAATTCTTCATGATATTGGTAAAATTTTTATAGATAAATCAATATTAAATAAAAAAGGGAAACTTGATGAAAAAGAATGGGAAATGATTAAAA
>JBNAWO010000110.1:0-8418 GCA_049699815.1 Ignavibacteria bacterium
ACTTGAGCTCGAAGGAATTTATGCAAGAATTTACCAGAAACAATTACTCGAAAAAGAATTAGAGGAAATTTAATGTCCGATTTTTTTCAAGATGATGAGATATTAGGAAAAGCTTACGATGCACGATTAATGAAGCGTTTGTTAAAGTATGTTCGACCTTATCGTGGTTACATCATTCTTGCAATTTTTTTGAATATAGTAACTGCTGCCCTCGAACCCGTGAGACCTTATCTTACAAAAGTCGCCGTTGATAAATACATTGCTGTGGGAGATTCAAAAGGGTTAATCAACATCATCCTTTTAACTCTACTTTCTTTGTTCCTTCAAGCCATTATCAATTACGCAATGACTTTTGCAACGCAATATATGGGACAAAGAACACTTCTCGATTTAAGAATGGAGATCTTTGAACACTTGCAAAAACTGGCATTAAAGTTTTTCGACAAAACTCCAATCGGAAGGCTGGTTACAAGAGTTACAAATGATGTTGAGTCTCTCAGCGAACTCTTTTCATCTGGAATTGTAATGATTTTTAGCGATGTGTTTATCATAGTCTGGATTTTTGTTTTTATGATTTTAATGAGTTTTGACCTCGCACTTGTAACGATGAGTGTTGTCCCCGTTTTAATTTATGCAACATTTTTGTTTAGAAAGAAAGTCCGAGCAAATTATCGCGATGTGAGGAAACATCTTGCTCGACTTAATTCCTATATGCAGGAACACATTTCTGGAATGAGTGTTGTGCAGATGTTTAATAAGGAAGAGAAAGAGTTTGAGAAGTTCAAAGAAATAAACAAAGATTATCGAAATGCTAACATTCAAGCAGTTTTTTATCATGCTGTTTTTTATCCTGCTGTTGAATTGATCAGTTCAATTGCTGTTGGGTTGATTATCTGGTACGGCGGTGGTGAAGTAGTGAAGAATAATCTCTCATTGGGGGTTTTGTTTGCATTCATTCAATACACAGAAATGTTTTTTAGACCAGTTCGTGATCTGGCTGAAAAATATAATATACTTCAAACTGGAATGGCTTCGTCAGAAAGAATTTTCAAATTGCTCGATACAAAAATTTTTATTAAACAACCTGAAAATCCCATCCCCTTAAAAGAAATTAAAGGTAAAGTGGAATTCAAAAATGTTTGGTTTGCTTATAATGACGAAGAATATGTTTTAAAAGATATTTCATTCCTTATCAATCCAGGTGAAGCAGTTGCAATTGTCGGTGCAACTGGTGCGGGAAAATCAAGCATTATTAATTTACTCCTAAGATTTTATGATATTAATAAAGGACAAATTTTAATTGATGATATCGATATCTCGCAGGTTGATGAGAAAGAATTGAGAAAACATATAGCCCTTGTTCTACAAGATGTAATTCTATTTAGTGGAGATGTGAAATCAAATATCAATCTTTGGAATGATGAAATCCCATTTGAAAAAGTTGTTGAAGCAGCAAAAATTGTCGGTGCTGACCAGTTTATTGAAAAATTGCCGCAAAAGTATGATGAAGAGGTGAAAGAAAGAGGAGCTACACTCTCACTTGGACAGAAGCAATTAATTTCTTTTGCGCGAGCTCTGGCATATGATCCCAAAATTTTAATTTTGGATGAGGCAACTGCATCAATCGATACCGAATCTGAAAAATTGATTCAACAGGCAATTGGAAAACTTTTGAAAGGAAGAACATCGATAGTAATTGCTCATCGATTATCCACGATTCAGAATTCTGACAAAATAATTGTATTGCACAAGGGTCAAATCAGAGAAATGGGCAATCACGACGAATTGCTTGAGAGAAAAGGAATATATTATCGCCTCTATCAATTGCAATACAAAGATCAGGAGATTAAGGTTTAAAATTTTGAAAAGTAAATTAAAGTAAATTTTTACTCCCTACTTCTTTTCCAACTAATTAAAGAACATCAATCTTAAATTTTAATCATAATTGAAATTAATCTTTCGATTCATTAAACTAAGTTCGAAAAATTTCAAATCAGATGGAGGAATTTTGATCAAAAAATTTTTACTTATTGTCTTTGTAACTTCATCAATCAATGCTGCGCCAATTTTTAATTCAATTGTCACTAACAAAGATACTTTAGGCAAATATGAAAAATTTGAAATCTCGATAAATCTGACAGCTTCATTTTCTAATCCTTATAATAAAAATGAAATTTTTTTAAGAGCTGTTTTTACTTCGCCAGCTGGAGAGAATTTTATAATTAATGGATTTTATTATCAGGATTTTATTCGAACTGGTCCACCAGAAAATTTAACGCCAAATGGTTCACCATTCTGGAAGATTAGGTTTACTCCAACAGAAATTGGAAATTGGACTTATCAAATTATTTGCACCGATCCGACAGGAACAACAATAACTGATTTAAAAAGTTTTTTGTGCACATCTTCAGACAAAAAAGGCTTTGTTAGAGTTGCAAACAATCGTTACTTAAGGTACGATA
Source organism: Ignavibacteria bacterium (assembly GCA_049699815.1). Taxonomy (GTDB): domain Bacteria; phylum Bacteroidota; class Ignavibacteria; order Ch128b; family Ch128b; genus Ch128b. The sequence continues at coordinate 2,463 of JBNAWO010000110.1, forward strand.
ATGGAGAACAATTCTTTGGAATTGGTTTGAATATGGGCTGGTACGATTATCCAGAAAAAACTTTTTCATATCAAAAGTGGATTGATTCTTTATCTGCTAATAAAGGAAATTTAATTCGTGTCTGGATGAGCGAAAATGCTTTCGCAATTGAATGGAAAAACACAGGACTTGGAAATTATACAAATCGGCTTGATAGAGCTTATCAACTTGATTGGTTGCTGAATTACGCCGAACAAAAAAATGTTTTAGTCCAACTTTGTCTTGTCCCTCATGGACAATTTTCAATCAATGTTGATCCAGAATGGAATGATAATCCATACAATTCTGTAAATGGCGGTCCCTGTCAGACTCCGGAAAGTTTTTTTACAAATGAAGTTGCAAAAGAATTTTTCAAACGGAGACTTGATTACATAATTGCACGGTGGGGATATTCGCCTAATCTTTTTGCCTGGGAGATTTTTAACGAGGTCGATCACTCAAATAATTATAATCAAAATAAACAGAATGTTAACCAATGGTTAATTGAAATTGCTCAGTACATTAAAAGTAAAGATGTTTATGGAAGAATTGTAACGACAAGTTTTGCAAATGAATTTTTAGAACCTTCGATCTGGAGTAATCCTCTCTTTGACATTATTCAAATTCATCATTACAATACAACAGCTGATATGCAAACTGCTCTTGTTGAACTAACCAGACTTTATCTTTCCGATTACAACAAACCAACCGCAATTGGTGAGTATGATTTCCTTGAGCTTGGTTTTTGGGCATCAAACAATGATCCTTATGGAATCAATTTTCATAATACTCTCTGGGCTTCGGTTATGTCTGGTGCATATCTTACTGCTATGAGCTGGTCTTGGAATAATTATATCGCAAACAAAAATTTGTTCTATCATTTCAAATCAATTGGTAATTTTTTATCGGATGTAAATTTACTTGGTAAAAATTTTGTCCCTGTGAGTCCTCAAACTTTCACGATACAAAAATCTGATTTTGTAGTTGCTCCTGCCTATCCATTGTGGGGACAGAGTCCTGCTAATAACTTCACTGTGTCTCATAACGGTTTAATAAATCCAAACACGATTAATTTGAGCAAATTTTTATATGGAGTTGCTTTCAATTCCGAATTTCGTAATCCGCCTATTTTTAATGTAAGTTATGATGAAATTGCTGAATTTAAAGTTGTAGTTGGAAATGCAATAAGCGTTTCACCAAGACTTCAAATCTGGTTAAATGGAATTAAAAGATTGGATCAAATTGTAAATCCTAATGTTACATATTCGATCACTATTCCTGCAGGTGAACATCAAATCTTTGTTGACAATCAGGGAATTGACTGGATGAGGGTTGCCGAATATGTTTTTACAAATTTCGCTGTAGCTTTAAAATGTTATGCTCTCCAATCAGAGGATGAAATTATTGGATGGATTCAGCATAGAAATTATAACTGGAAATTTGTTAGGGACATTGGAAGTCTTCCTCAAGTTATTTCCGATGGAAAAGTATATTTAGCAAACGTTAGTCCGGGTTCAATTTTTCGAGTAGAATGGTTTGATACTCAGAACTCAAATTTGTTTTTGCTTGATACTGTGATTTCTAATTCTTCAGTTCTTGAAATTAATGTACCACCAATTCAGACAGACTTTGCTTTCAGAGCTACAAAAATTGGATATACTGGAATTGCAAGTTCACATAATTTGAATTTCAATTTTGAGCTAAAACAAAATTTCCCTAATCCTTTTAATTCGAAAACAAAAATTGTTTTTCGTTTACCAGAAACTTCAAAAGTTGGTTTGAAGATTTACAATTTAATGGGTGAAGAAATTAAAACACTAATTTCTAATGAAACCTTTAATCCCGGTGAATATGAAGTGAATTTTGATTCAAATGATTTATCTTCAGGGATTTATTTCTATAAACTTCATACTGAAAAATTCTCCCAAATAAAAAAGATGATGCTCCTTAAGTAAACCTTAAACTTTTTAAACTTCAAGCTATAGTGAATTTCTGAATCAAGCTTATTGAATTCTAATTGGATTGAAAAATTTAATGATTCATTCCTTCAAAAGATTGAGCAAACTTAAAGGTCAGAAATTACGGTTCAGGATGATAAAAATCTTGGTAAGTCGTTAAACTTTTGTGACTTTTAATTCAAAATTGAATCTAATTCCGATGAAGGCAAATGAAACCTTTTAATTTTCGTTTTAGTAAGAAGACTGAAATTTGGGTAAATTTTACATCAAAAGCCCAAAGAAAAATAGAAAAAGGAGGAAAAATCTATGAACTTTAACAAATTTACATTGAAATCACAGGAGGCGATTGCTCAGGCTCAAGAGATTGCTCAAAATTATTCAAATCAACAGATTGAACCTGTCCATCTTTTGGCTGCATTAATTCAATCCAGCGATGGTGTAGTAGTTCCAATTCTTCAAAAACTTGGTGCAAATATCAATTACATCAAAATCAAAATAAATGAAGAACTGGAAAAACTCCCCAAGGTAACAGGTGCATCTGTTGGCAACCAATACATTTCTCAAAGTCTTGCAAAAGTTTTTGACGAAGCCTTGAAAGAAGCAAATGCTTTGAAAGATGAATACATCAGCACCGAGCATCTCTTGATTGCAATTGCATCCGATCAATCTAATATAGCAAAAGTACTAAATGCTCAAGGTGTAACTAAAGAAAGTATACTTCGAGTTTTAAAAGATATTCGTGGCTCACAAAGTGTTCGTTCTCAAAGTCCTGAAGAGACCTATCAAGCTTTAAAGAAATATGGTCGAAATTTAAATGAACTTGCAAGAATGAATAAACTCGACCCTGTGATTGGTAGGGAAGATGAAATTAGACGAGTTTTGCAAGTTCTTTCAAGACGAACAAAAAACAATCCCGTTCTGATCGGTGAGCCTGGTGTAGGTAAGACAGCAATTGCTGAAGGGCTTGCTCATCGAATTGTTCAAGGTGATGTTCCGGAAAATTTAAAGACAAAACAAATCGTTGCTCTCGATATGGGAGCTTTGATTGCCGGAACTCAATTTCGTGGACAATTCGAAGAGAGATTGAAAGCCGTTTTGAAAGAAGTAACTGAATCAAATGGCGAGATAATTTTGTTTATTGATGAGATTCACACTCTTGTTGGAGCTGGCGCTGCTCAGGGTGCAGTTGATGCTGCAAACATCTTAAAACCTGCGCTTGCTCGTGGTGAATTGCATTGCATTGGCGCAACAACCATTGATGAGTATAGAAAACATATCGAAAAAGATCCAGCATTAGAACGAAGATTTCAACCAATTTTAATTGACGAACCAAGCGTAGAAGACACAATTTCAATTCTTCGTGGTTTGAAAGAGAGATATGAAGTGCATCATGGTGTGCAAATAACCGACTCAGCAATTGTGGCGGCTGCTCAACTCTCATATCGATATATTACAGATCGCTTTTTGCCAGATAAGGCAATTGATTTGATTGATGAAGCTGCTTCCAAACTTAGAATTGAAATCGACTCAATGCCCGAAGAACTTGATATTTTAGATCGAAAGATTAAACAACTTGAAATTGAGCGAGAAGCATTGAAGAGAGAAATTGATATTTCTGGTTCGCAAACTGATGCAGCAACTAAAGAAAGGTTGACTGATATTGAAAGGGAAATTGCTGATGCAAAAGAAGAATTCAATGCTTTGAAAGCTCACTGGCAAAAAGAAAAAGATTTAATTAAATCAATCCGACAGATGAAAGAAGAGATTGAAAATCTCAAACATCAAGCTGAAACTTATGAGCGAGAAGGTGATTATGCTAAAGTCGCTGAGATCAGATATGGTAAACTTTTAGCTCTTGAAAAAGAACTCGATGCAAAAACGAAAGAACTTGCTGAAGTCCAAAAAGATAAGAAGATGTTAAAAGAACAGGTTGATGCAGAAGATATCGCTGAAATTGTTGCTAAATGGACTGGCATTCCGGTTCAGAGAATGCTCGAAAGTGAAAAATCAAAACTGCTTCACCTGGAAGAAAGATTACATCAAAGAGTTGTTGGTCAGGATGAAGCTGTTACTGCCGTTGCAAATGCAATTAGAAGAGCAAGAGCAGGTTTGCAAGATCAAAATCGTCCGATTGGGTCTTTCATCTTCATTGGTACAACTGGAGTTGGTAAAACAGAGCTTGCAAGAGCTCTAGCTGAGTTTCTTTTTAACGATGAACGCGCAATGATTCGAATTGATATGTCTGAATATATGGAGAAACATTCAGTCAGTCGATTGATTGGTGCCCCTCCTGGATATGTTGGTTATGAAGAAGGTGGGCAGTTAACGGAAGCTGTTCGTCGTAAACCGTATTCTGTCGTCTTGCTCGATGAAATCGAAAAAGCTCATCCTGAAGTTTTCAATATTCTTTTGCAAGTTCTGGATGAGGGAAGATTGACTGATAACAAAGGTCGTACTGTTAATTTCAGAAATACGATTATCATAATGACTTCCAACATAGGTTCTCATTTGATTCAAGAAAAATTGCAGTATCTAACAGAAGAAAATCGAGATGAAATAATGGGCGAATTGAGGATTCAACTTTCGAATTTGTTGAGACAAACAATTCGTCCAGAGTTCTTAAATCGAATTGACGAAATTATTCTCTTTAAACCATTGACAAAATCTGAGATCCTGAAAATTGTTGAGTTACAACTTGCAAATGTTGGTAAAATGCTTGCTGAGAAAAATATTACACTTGAAGTTACAGATGAAGCTAAAGAATGGCTTGCTGAAGTTGGTTTTGATGTAACCTTTGGTGCTCGACCATTGAAACGAGCTATTCAGAGACTTGTATTGAACCCACTTGCTGAGGAAATTTTGAAAGGTTCAATTCAGGAAGGTGATAATGTGAGAATTGATTTAGGTGAACAAGGAAAGTTAGTGTTTACTCCTTACAAAGTAGAGGAAGTTGAATAAACTTTATTCTTGATAATTTTGAAAAGTCCTGTTGCTTATTAGCAGCAGGACTTTTTTATTTTAAAAAATTTTCTAGAAGGAAATTAATCGACTATTCACCATAGATTGTAACTTTCGGTGCATTTGGTCCATCAATCTTCTTAAGATTTTCCAGTGCGTTTTCTTGCAGTTCAAAAAATCTGAACCCGTAAAAAATTGGTTTCATATTCAATAATTTCTTTTCCTCGGGATGTGGATTTCCATTGTTTTTAGAACGCAATTTCTGATTAAATTTCATTATCTCAAGATTCCTTCTGGCAATTTCTTCATTTTCTTTTTCTCTAAGTTTGTTTAATTGAAGAGAGCGGTTCATATATTCAAGTAATGGTTCAATAGTTACTTCAGGTTCCGCAGAATGAATCAAATAAACAACTCCATCAGTTCCTATTGAAATAATTCCTACATGACCTACATAAACATCATCTGGTGTGTAGCCACGGACAACATTTACAAAATCACCTGTCTTCAAATACTTTAAAGCCTTTGGAACTTCTGAGGCAGGAATGTAAGACCAATTTAATTCCTGAACTGGAATGTCCTGACCAATTCCCCATCTACTGAAAAATTTAGCTCTATCAATTTTGGTTGTAACTTGTTTAGATTTTACATCAGGAAGGCTATCGGTAATATCCTTAATTAACCACGAGTTATTGACTGTCCAATCTGCTTCAGTGTAATGATTTCTTGTTAGTAGTCCGATCACACCATTTTTGTAACGAATTCTTTGAAGCATTGCAAAAAATTTTTTCCAGTTGTTTGAAAGAGCCATTGCATATACATGTTCACTGAAAACTACGCAATCACTTTTATCAATCGAAAATAAAGGTTGTGGGTCGTAAATCTCAAATGGAAACTCTCCTAAAAGATAAATCTCATAACTTTGTCCAATAAATTTTCTTGCAAAGTGATTAACTCTCTTTCTCAGTTCGGGCTCGAGTTCGTAAACAAATTTTAAGTATTCATCTATTTCTTCGGGAGTGAAT
>JBNAWO010000111.1:0-8353 GCA_049699815.1 Ignavibacteria bacterium
TATCGAATTTCAATTGGAGGTCCTGGAGTTTACGCTGGCAGTACAACAATAATCTTTTCAGCAATAATTGGTTTACTATTTCATCTTCTACTTTTCAAAAAAAAGAAATTTGAATTTAATCACAAGATTTTATTGTTTTTCAATTTCTTTGTTCACTTTTTTACTTATGTTTCTATGGTTTTAGTTCAAGATTATTATAGAATTTTAGTTTTACAACAAATGGCTTTTCCATTTTTAGTGATCTATCCAATTGTTGGTTTTATCATAGGTAAAATTTTATGGATACAAAACGTTTACATTGATAAGACAATCAAATTAAAAGAAAGTGAAGAAAAATTTTCCATAATTTTTTATAAATCTGTCATTCCTTTAATGCTTATTGACTCGAGAAACTTAACTATTAAAGATGTAAATGAAGCTTTACTACTTCTTCTTAAAATTGAAAAAAGTGAAATCTTAAATAGAAAACTTGATGAACTCAATGTAATTGAAGAGAAGTCCTTAACCGAAATTATTATTCCAAGCTTAATGGCTAAATCCACAATTAAAAATTTTGAGACTACGATTTACTCAAAATCAGGTAAAGTTATAGAAATAATTTTAGCCTATGAAGATGTTAAGATAAATAACTCAGATTTTTATCTAATTAGCTTAATCGATATATCTTACCAAAAACAGGCAATGAATGAAATTATAAAACTTAATAAAGCTTACTTTAGTCTTAGCGAGATAAATCAATTAATTGTCAGGTCAAAAGACCCGGACGAGATTCTTAAAAGAGCCTGTGAGATATTAGCTAAAGTAAACAACTTTCCTCTGGTATGGATTGGATTAATTGATGATGAAAAAAAATCTTTGAAACCTCTTTACTTTGATGGTCCTGCAAAGGATTATGTTTCAAATCTTAATCTATCCTTTGATGATCCCCTTTTCAAAGACTATCCTGCTTTAATTTGTGTGAAAGAGAAAAAGTTCAAGATTGTAAACGACTGGCAAATCAATTCATCAAATGAAATATTTAAAGAATTAGCAAACAAATTTGGTATTTCTTCCTCTGCCTATTTCCCCTTGACATCAAAAGGCTCGATTATTGGAACGATTAATTTTTATTCAACTGAGAAAAACTTTTTTGACAGTGCAGAGATTGTATTATTTGACGAAATATCTAAAGACTTAAGTTATGCACTCGATTCAATTGAGAACGAGAGAATAAGAAAAGAAGCTGAATTCAAACTTCGTGAGAATGTTAGATTTCTCTCAACACTCATTAAGAACCTTCCTGGATTTATTTACAGATGTCGTAATGACCGTGAATGGACAATGGAATATATTACACCACAGGTTGAGGAAATTACTGGTTATAAACCTGAAGAGTTAATCTACAATCGTAATTTGAGTTTTAACGATATTATTCATCCAGATTATAGAGAACTTTTGTGGGAAAAATGGCAGGAGATACTCGCAAAAAAATCTGTCTTTCAATATGAGTATCCAATCATAACAAAATCTGGTGAGTTAAGATGGGTCTGGGAAAGAGGAAGAGGAATCTTTGACGAAAAAGATCAACTTGTCTGTCTTGAAGGCTTCATAACTGATGTAACTGGAAAGAAAAAGTTCGAAGAACAATTACTTGAAACAAATCAAAAGTTGAAACTTGTAGTTGAAGGAATTCCTTATTTCTTTTTCTACACACACGATACCGAAGGAAGAATTACTTACATTTCACCCTCGGTTGAGAAAATTACTGGCTACTCTGTATCTGAATGGATAGGCACAAACCACTGGTTTTTAACTGAGAATCCAATCAATGAACTTGCTCGACAAAATACAAGAAAAGTTCTGCGTGGGGAACCAGGAAATTTCCCTGTGTATTTAGAAATCAATCATAAAAATGGAGAGAAAATAATTTTAGAAATTTTTGAAGTTACACATTACAAGGATGGAAAAATAGTTGGTTTGCACGGCATTGCTCGAGATGTAACAATAGAGAAAAAATTTGAAGAGAAACTAATTAGAAGTGAAGCAAGATTTCGAAAATTATTTGAAGAGCATTCAGCTGTAGAAATTATTTTAGATCCAACTGATGGGAAAATTTTTGATGTAAATAATGCAGCATTAAAGTTTTACGGTTATAACTTCGACGAGATGAAAAATAAGAAAATCGAAGATTTATCTTTTGAACCAATTGAAAATATCTTAAAAAAAATAAACGAGGCAAAAGAAAAAGGCATTCCAAGTATTGAGACAAAACATAAATTGAAAGATGGCTCAATAAAAGATGTTGCCGTCTTTTTTAGTGATGTTGAAATAGAAGGAAAAAATTATGTTCATTTAATCGTTTTTGATATCTCACAAGAAAAGAAATTTGAAAGAGATATTGAACTTGAACGACATAAATTTCATCAACTCTTTGATAACTCACCTATTTCAATTGCAATGATTGACAATCAAATGAAAATTGTGGTTACCAACACAGAATTCTTACATTTCTTTAATTTGAGTTCAGAGGATGTACTTGGCAAAGAAATAACAAAGATCTGTTGTAAAGAAGAATTAGAACAAAATTTCAAGAATTTCTTTTTGCAAATTTTAGAGGGTGGTAAAGAATTGAAAGAAACCTACATTCAAAAACCAGATGGATCAATTGCCTATGTACAATTAATTGGTTTCTCCGTATTTATTCAAACTAAGATTATTGGTGCCTTTGTTTTGATTGTCGATATAACAAAGATTAAAAAAGCTGAAGAAGATATGAAAGCTGCAAGAGAACTTGCAGAACTTGCAAACAAAATGAAAGACACTTTCATTGCAAATATTTCTCACGAGATTCGAACTCCATTAAATGCAATATTAGGTTATAATGAGCTTATTAAAGAAATCACAAATGATTACTTAAGTCAGGATGAAAAAAATTACTTCAATGTAATCCGCTCAGCTGGTGATAGATTGATGCGAACCATTGAAATGATTATGAACTACTCAAGAATTGTTTCGGGTGATTTGCCAGTTAAAAAAAATAAAATTGCTCTTAACGAAATTCTGCAAAATCTTTGTGAGGAGTTCAAAATAACAGCTAACAACAAAGGACTTGAATTTATCTACAAAAATGAATCTGGCGAGGTTAAAATCTTTGCTGATGAATACCAGATCACTCAAGCAATAGCTAATCTAATTGATAACGCAATTAAATATACAAAGAAAGGTTATGTAAAAATTAATTTGAGAAGAAACGAACAATCTGAATTAGAACTCGAAATTTCAGATACAGGAATTGGAATTTCAGAAGAATATCAAAAACGAATCTTTGAACCATACACCCAACAAGAACTTGGTTGGAATCGACCGTACGAAGGAGTTGGACTTGGTTTAGCTTTAGTTAAAAATTATCTCAGTCTAAACGGGATTGATATCTCATTTACAAGCAAAGTTGGTATTGGAACTACATTTATCGTCCACTTCAGAGATACAGAAGTAACAGATTAAAACTATTTTCAAAAGCTAAATTGTAAAAAAATTAAAAATAATTTTCTAAATAAGTGGTTCAAATCCATTTTCAATATCTTCAATTAATTGCTTTCAATCTCTCTCTAAATTTCTTTGCTTCATCGAAATTCTTTTCTACATTTTCAAGTATTGCAATTACAAGTTGCAAAGCTTCTTTGAAGTCGGGTTTATAATAAATTGCTTTAAAGGCACTTTCTTTTGCAAGCTGATATTGTTGTTTTAGGAAATACACTCTCGCTAGTTCGTAATGAGCTTCAAAATATTCAGGGAATAATTGAATTGCTCGTTTCAAATAAATTTCAGCATTGTTATAGTCTTTCAGGAAATCATAAACATTACCTAAAAGAAAAAGCGTTCGAGATGAATTTGGATCGAGCCGTAATGATCGCATCAAAAAATCCAATGCAGCTCTGTAATTCTCATTTTGAATAAAATACAATGCCCTTTGATTATAATAAGATGCTTCTTTTGGCATCAGATGAAATCGTTGATGATCAAATTTGAAAACTTCCATAAATTCAAACTCATTGATTGGAATAAAAACTGGTTTTTGGTTGACCGCTTCGAACCAGTTTCTCATCGTTACAAAATATGAGACATTATTTTTAATAAAATAATTTTTTAGAAAACTCGTTAAGTTTTTATCATTTAAATGTTCTATCACTTCAGGATTAACAAGTCCAACCATATCAACAATTTTTCGGTCACTGTAAAATGCAATTGCCCCAATATCGTGAGTTGCAATTATTTCATCTGGTCTGGTGTTCTCCTTTATCCATTTTGCAATTTTAATGTGACGATCGTAATGATATTTCCCGGTGAAAGCAATCTCTTCAGCATTGTCTGGAATTTGATAAAGAGAAAAAATAAGCGTAACCCCGGCAAATACCAGATAAATTACATTTAGACTTTTACTTTGGTCTCTTTTACTTTTTGATTGTACATAGATCAACAACCTTTGAAATCCATCGAATGCAATAAAAAGATAAAAAGGAATAAGCGGCATTAAGTACCTTCCAAATCGATGAGTGAAAGGAAGTTTGAAATAATAAATTAAGATAAATGCAATAACAAATGTTAGATACAATAAAGATTTATTGTATTGCTTTTTGAAAATATCTCTAACGATAAAAATTAAATTCAAAAGAAAAGCTACCGAGATAAGGATAAACTCTTTTGATGAAAAGTAAATAAGCACATCGCTCTTTAGAAAATTTATTCTATCTGAACCAAAATAATAAGTAAGTTTAGCCTTGTAAGTATTAGGAAATATATCTCCCGATAAACTATAATTAAAGGCAAAATATGCAATCGATAAAAAAACAATCGGTATGATGAATTGAAGGATTTTTTTCTCTTTTAGAAAATTATCCGAGAATTCAGTTTTAAAAAACTTTTTTTGTAAAATGAGATCGAAAATCAAAACAGCAACCAAGATTAATCCTTCAGGTCTTGTCCATAGACTTAATCCAGAGAAGACTCCAGTCATCAGAAAATTTTGAGATCGATAAAAATACACGGATGCAATCAGGGAAAAGATGAACATCGTTGTTTCCATTCCAGAAACGGAAATCAATCCGAGTTTAGGTTGAGTTGCTATTAAGATGCCTAAAATTAAAGCAGCATAATCAGAATTAAACTCAATTTTATTCAACTTAAAGAAAAAATAAGTCACCAAACCAAAGAAAATGATCCCAATCACAAAACTTAAAATGAACTCATTTTTAATCACTAAATAAAGTAAAGCCACAAGAAAAGTGTAAAGCGGGGATGTGGAACCTGAAGTTACGACCTGATCTTTGAAATAAGAATAAGAACCGTATTCAACTAAATTTTTTGCAAATTGAAGATGGATCCAGGGGTCATCAAGAGGAAACGAAAAAAATCCATTTATAGAATGCTGATAGATTAAGTAATAAATTGAAATTCCAATAGCTATTAAAACTGGAACAATCGAGAATATCAAGCCCAATTTTTTTTCAGCTGAAATCTGAAACAAAAGTAATTTTTTAGTTATAACTTTTTGATGCTGTTTTTCTCTCTTTATTTTTTTCGTTTTCATATTTGTTCTGATTTTATTTTTTTGCAATAACAATTAATCCTGTGCCTATATCTATTCTGGATTTTGTATCCAGATAATTCATAAGTATAAAGAAAGGTAAAGTGATAAAATAATAAATAGGTAAAACGAGCAAAAACAATTTACTCAAGTTCAACAAAATCATTGGGAATTTGATTCCAATTCGCCAGGCTTTGTCGCCCCAAAAACCATAAGTATAAAATCCAACAAATTGATTAAAACCAGCATCTTTTAATTTTTCAAACATTTCTTCTTTCGAATAGCCTGTGCGGAAATGTTCACCGATGAAACTCTCATCCTCTTCATTATGAGCATCACTTCCGCCAAAAATTGAAGGAGTATTGATAATCAGATTTCCATCTTTTTTTAATGCACGATAAAAATTTTTAAGAACACCCAAATCATCTTCAATATGTTCCATTACATCGACACACAAAATTAAATCGAACTCATTTTCATAATTCAATTTTGTAAGATCATCAATTTTGAATTCGACATTTTTCAGATTCGATTTGTGAAAAAATTCTGAGGCATCTTTCAAATAATCTTCTTTGATATCAACAGCTAAAATCTTTGTGTTGGGAAAATTTTTCGCAATAAAGTAAGCATATTGACCAAATCCAGTCCCAGCATCTAATATTTTAGGATTTGCATTTTTGATCTCTGGAACAGTCTTCCTGAGAACTTTTCTTATGTACCAGCTTCGAAGAAAAAACAAATTCAAAATCGAGTAGAAAAATTTTCTAAGAAATAAATTAGATCTTATGAACTTCGCAAAGATATTTTTAATTGGATCGTAATGCATATCACTCCTTCATTAATTCAATTATCTTTTGAAAGATTGTTTCTGGTTTGATTGAATTCATACAATTTGGATCGAAATCACAATCCATTTTGTAGCAAACCAGACAATTGAGATCTGATTGAATTTTGGTGATCAATCCGTAATCTTCAATTTCATTTACTGATGTTGGACCAAACAGTGCAATTATTTTTTTACCTAAGGCAGTTGCAGTATGCATTGCCAGAGTATCACCTGTAACTAATAAATCACATAAACTCACTAAAGCAAAAAATTGTCTAAGAGAATTTTCAGTACCAGTATCAATCACTCGCTGCGAATGAAGTTTTGAGAGATAATCATTTCGTTCTCTTTCGAAAGGTCCGCCGTATAGAAAAATGTAATAGTCAGTCTTATCTAACATCATTTTGATAAGTTCTTCAAATCCTTCAAGTGTCCAGCTTTTAAATTTCCATCTTGGACCAGCACCGGTGTTCAATCCAATGATTTTTTTTGATTTATCGATTTTGTTTTTTAAAAGGAATTCATCAGCAAATTGTTTTTCTTTCTCATTAATGTTTAAGATAATTGGATAGTTTTTAGTATTTATTCTTGCAATTTCGAGTATAATAGATTGATAAGTTCGTGTGTTTTTCTTTTTTACATCGTCAAAGGCACCCATTATAAACCACTCTTCTGCTTCAGGATTTATCGGATAGACTTTTCCTTTTTCATCAAGAGCGTAACCTAATTTTTCTTTTCCATTGACAGAAGAACAAATTGCTGAACTCACAGGCGATGAATCTAAATTCAAAACAAGATCAAATTTCTCTGATCGGAAAAAATAATCTGTCTCGTTATTTTCAATTACAAACACACGATCGACAAAATGATTATTATAAAAAATTTCTTTTGCATTTGAGCGAGTTAGCCAGGTTATTTGAGATTGAGGATATTTTTCTTTTAATCCTGGAAGAATACAGGTAGTTCTTAAAACATCTCCGACCGCATCGAGTTTTATGACTAAAATTTTAAATGTGACGGGTTCGTAATGCGGACAATCATCACATTTTACACCGGTAAGTTTATGAAATGAACAGGGACGATCCCCTGGAAAGTGCTTGCAATCTCTTTTTAGCATTTATAAAACTCCGTTTTTCAAAGTTAAGAAATTGGATCTCTTTGAAATAAAAAACTCATATTTTTAATCCTGTTTCAAACTAAAATTGATGTGTTGGGTGATAATGATTTTCAATCCAATAAAATTCTGATTACATTAAATTTCATCTTTACGAAACTCTGCGCCTCTGCGTTTAATTTCTTTCCAAACTCATTTTCTTTCTGACAAACTCTGCGCCTCTGCATTTAATCTTTTCAACAAACCATTTCAATTTTCATTTTTCAAATATTTTTTAAACCAATTTAATCCTCGTGTCAGCATACTCAAGTAATGCTGTGGTTCGTTTCTTATTCCGTGACCTTCCCGTGGATAAACAACAAACTCAACTTGCTTTCCTAAAATCTTCAACGCCTGATACATTTCCTGAGAATTAGCAAGATTTGTGTATTGATCTTTATCACCTTGAAGGATTAAAACCGGAGTTTTGATATTTTGAACATAAAAAGCTGGCGAACGATTCACCCAGAGATGATTCATATCAATTGGTTTCTCCCAGTAATAATATCCAAAATACATTTTCTCAAAAACAGGTTGCCAGGAATTTGAAAAATCGGTGAAGAAACTAAAAATTCCATACATTGAAACAGCAGCAGCAAATCGATCCGTTTGCGAGATTATCCAGTTTGTCATATATCCGCCATAACTTCCACCAATCACGCCCAATTTAGTTGTATCAACAAATCCCATTTTAATTACTTCATCAACAGATTGCATCACATCCTGAAAATCTCCTCCACCGAGATCATATCGATTCGATTGACCAAATTCATCTGAATAACCAGCGCTTCCTCTAAAGTTTGGTGCAACT
>JBNAWO010000112.1:0-8185 GCA_049699815.1 Ignavibacteria bacterium
AAGAGAAGAAGTTTACAAACGAATTGAAAATTATATTGAAAAACCTTCTGTCAGTCAAAATACAATGGATAGTGGAAGAGTAATAATCACTTCGTATGGAATTAATAGACCAGGTGTTGTGAGTAAAATTTCTACGATACTTGCTGAAGCAAATTGTGATATTCAGGATATCACTCAAAAAATTCTTCAGGAATTTTTTACGATGATAATGATTGTTGATATTTCCAGTTCACCACTTTCCTTTAAAGAACTTCATGATAGACTTGCAAAAGCAGCCGAAGAATTGAATATCAAAATTATGATACAACATGAAGATGTATTCAGAAGTATGCACCGAATTTGAGATGAAAGGAAATTAATATGCCTTACGAATTTGAAGAAATACTTGAAACCATTAGAATGACTCATGTTGAACATTTCGACATTCGAACAGTTACGCTGGGAATAAATTTGCGTGATTGTGCCGATCGAGATGTAAATGTGATTTGTCAAAAAGTTTATGATAAAATTACTCGAGTTGCAAAAAATCATGTCAAAATTGCTCGAGACATTGAACAACGATTTGGGATTGCAATTGCGAATAAGAGAATTGCTGTTACCCCTGTTTCTATCCCGTTTGATAATCTTAATCGTGATGAATTCATAAAAATAGCTGAAACAATGGATAAAGCTGCTGAAGCAGTTGGGGTCGATTTCATTGGTGGTTTTGGTGCTCTTGTACAAAAAGGATTTACAAAGGGTGAGAAAGAATTGATCCTTGCAATCCCTGAAGCTTTGGCAAGGACTAAAAGAGTTTGCTCATCTGTTAATGTTGCATCAACAAAAGCTGGAATTAACATTGATGCAATAAACCTAATGAGTCATCAGATAAAAGAAACTGCCAGATTAACCGCTAAAGATGGTTCAATTGGTTGTGCAAAATTGGTAGTATTTTGTAATGTGCCCGATGACAATCCATTCGTTGCTGGTGCTTTTCATGGTGTTTCTGAGGCTGAAGCATCGATTAATGTTGGAATTAGTGGGCCCGGTGTTGTTCTTCAAGCAATTCGTGAAGCAGGGAATGTTGATTTTGGACAATTAGCTGAGGTCATTAAAAAGACTGCATTCAAAATTACTCGAGCAGGTGAATTAATTGGAAGAAAAGTGGCTGAGTTACTTGAAGTTGAATTTGGGATAGTTGATATCTCGCTTGCACCAACTCCAGCTGAAGGCGATTCTGTTGCTGATATTCTCGAAGCAATGGGACTTGAATCTGTAGGTGCACCAGGTACAACTGCCGCACTTGCAATGCTGAATGATTCGGTCAAGAAAGGTGGTTTGATGGCAAGCTCATCAGTTGGGGGACTGAGTGGTGCATTTATTCCTGTGTCAGAAGATGCTGGAATGATTAGAGCTGTTTTAAAAGGTCATCTCTCAATTGAAAAACTTGAAGCAATGACTTGCGTTTGTTCAGTTGGTCTTGATATGATTGCAATTCCTGGCGATACTCCCGAAGAAACAATCGCTGGAATTATTGCCGATGAATGTGCAATTGGTGTAATTAATGATAAAACAACTGCTGTTAGAATAATTCCAGCTTACGGTAAAAAAGTGGGTGAAATGGTAGAATACGGTGGACTTTTAGGCTCTGCCCCGATAATGCCAGTTAGAAATTTGTCTTCTAAGAATTTCGTTTTACGTGGTGGAAGAATTCCTGCTCCTGTTAGAAGTTTGACAAATTAATTATGCTTATAGATGTTTAGATAGTTAAACATTAATTAAAATTAATTTTTTAATTGGTCCTTAAAAATTATTAAACAAAAAAGGCGAGACATTGCTCGCCTTTTTAATCTAATATATTCTATTAATTAAAATCCGGTCACAATTCCAAAAATTAATTGATTGGACTTATTAATAAAATTATAAATTAATTCACCATAAAGTCTTATATTTCTTCGGAGTAAATAACCGCTGTGTAAAGCTACAGTTTTATAATCTGAATCAGGATTGTCTGAGTTGATATAGTTTATAAGAGCTGCTGCATACCATTTACTATCATCACCTTTGGGTGTATAGATTAATTCAATAAATGAACCATTTGTATTAGCTGATCGTAATGTATCAGCTTTAGAATCTTTCCTATTTACATACTGAAAATTAGCATTGAATTTATCGCTTAGACTTATTGTTGCATCTACACCAAACATTGTTGCTTTGTTGATTGGATTAGAGTTGATTTTTTCTTTACCATAATAACCAAATAAACCCAGTCTAAGCGGATCTGCTAAATCTTGCGAAATTCTTCCGAAGAAACTTGGATACTTGTCAATATCAAAATTATCTGACACAGGGCCTAAACCATTTCCATTTACAATTTCAAAAGTAAGATCTGTTTTAGTCTTCAAAGGTAGATTTAGCATAATTCCTCGATCATAACCAAGACTCATTTTTGAATCGCCAATTTTCTTTTTGTAAATCATATAATCTTCACGAGTTAATCGCAATTCTCGTTTGAACAAAGGATCAGAAATTTGAAATTGACCAATATAGATATCCAGATCGGTATTAAATACATTATTAAACATTAGATAAGCATCTTCTACTGATGTTATTTCGCCTTTTTCATTAAGATAAAGATAGAAATAATATGAAACATTCTTAGTTAAAGCACCACCAGAGAGAAATTTTATCATATAAGGAGTTGCAAAATCAATACGATCTTCATTTGATTTATGTTTAAATGTTGCAAACGCTTCGATTCTTAATGCAAGTGGGAAATCACGAATTAATGAAAGTTCTGCATCACCCGTTTCTTGAAAATATCTTGGTGCATCCTTATCAACTAACACAAAACCATTGCGGGCAAATTGATCACCGTAATCTTTTAATCTTGGAAAAGGTGAATGGCAGGTCTGACAGCTCATACTGTATTTTCTTGCAAATGCAGGAATTCCAAAAAGTTCTGAAGTATAGAATGTTGTGATTAAAAGAACAGCAGTAATTAGAAGAAAAGATTTTCTCATTTTTAATCTCCTGATTTTTATGGCAAAATTTCTACCTCAGTAGAATGTTCATTGATTTTAATGATTTCATATTCTGATTCGGGTACACCTAAAAATTTTGCAACAGATGAAACGAGCAGTTGATAATTTAATACAGCAGTCACTTTCATTTTACCTGGTGGACAATTTTCTGGAACTTTAAAAGTAAAAGTTTCTACTTTAGATTCTTTTGGACCAATTCGATAATCAACTCCCAACGATGCCGTATTCCATTGTTGAATAGTCATTCTTCCTTGAGGATCAAAGTAAGCCATTCTAAAAATTCTATTACCAGATGGAATTCCGTCTCTTTCTAGTCCTTTAAAATCAGATTTATTTAATGCAATCCCCAAATCTTGATAAGCAATTGCTTTCTCATCGCTTATTGTGTATTCTTCTCCTTGAAATCCTTTTTTATCAACTGGTAAGTGATATTTATTTCCTTGTGCATCAACTGCGAAAACTTCAAGCCAGGCGATTCGATCTTCAACTGAACCAGTCGGAAATTTGTGACCTGCTTTAGCGTTGTAGAGAATAACAGTGAATCTTACAGTTGAACCTGGTTCGACCTCTCTTACATCTGGATTAATTCTAAGTTCAATGACTCCATTGAGTTTTCCTTTATCGTGAGCCCCATGAAATAGATGAGCTCTCATATCTTTATATAAATTACCCATACTTGCTGCTCTCATTTCAACTTTTGGCATATGACAATCCTGACATTGAACGCCTTCCTTAGAGTAGGGACCTTCTTTCCATTCGAGATGGGTGGATTTCACCCAAACACCAAAAGGACTTTTTTCATTATGACAAATTCCACAAAAATCCCCTGATTTAAGAAGAGGGTTAATTTCAATTTGGTGTGCCGGTGATTCAATTTCGCTTTTTCGAGTTCCAAATTTTGTCTTGCCTGGTTTCATAATGTAATTAAAATTATATGGGACATCACCGGCAAAACCTGAAATACTGTGACAAACTTCACAAGAAACAGACTCATTTGCTCTTGTATTAAAAGAAGGTCTCTTTGGAGGAATATCACCTGTCACATAGGCAATAGGTGAGTGACAGCCGTTGCAACCAGCTTTTACTTCAGCTACTTTCTCATCCTTTTCTGAATGAGGAAGTGCTAAATCAAAATATTCTATTTCATCCCATTTATGTGTAAAAGCTTCAGACATCATTGCCTGTCGCCATTGTTGATAAATATCTGTGTGACAGGATGTTCCACAATACTCAGGAGTTTTAAAGTCTTCGTATTTGAATTCTCCCATTTTTGTTTGTGAAAATGTTAATGTCGCTGAAAGCAATACGAAGATTAAAAGATTTTTTTTCATCAGTCACCTCATAATTTATTACTAATGCTATACAAACTTAATTTATTCTAAAATAAATAGTCAAAAAATTCTTTTTGAGTTTTAACTTGCTTAAGCTTTTGAAGATTAAATCTTAAATATTAACTTTGAAAAATTTTTAATTATGTATACACTTAAAGAATTACAACAAATCGCAAACGAATTAAGAATAGACATAATTAAAGCTATTTCAAGAGCTAAGTCGGGCCACCCGGGCGGTTCTCTTAGTGCAATTGATATACTTGTCTATTTATTCTTTAGTGAAATTAAACGCACTAAAGAAAATGCTCTTGATCCTGAAAGGCACAGATTTGTTCTATCAAAAGGTCATGGAGTTCCTGCTCTTTATGCAGTTTTTGCAAAAATTGGATTAATTACCTATGATGAATTGATGAATTTGAGAGTGCTTGGTTCACGAACTCAGGGCCATCCAAGTTATCTCGATCTGCCTTATGTTGAAGCTTCTACTGGTTCTCTTGGTCAAGGACTTTCTGTTGCCTTAGGTATGGCTTTAGCTGCCAAAATAGATAAGAAATCTTATCGTGTATATTGTATGACAGGCGATGGTGAAACTCAAGAAGGTCAAATCTGGGAAGCAATTCTTTCAGCCCCTAAATTTAATCTTGATAACCTTTGCGTGATTTTAGATTACAATAAAAGTCAAATTGATGGATATACAAAAGATGTTATGGATTTAGAACCTTTAAAAGCAAAACTTGAAGCTTTCAAATGGAATGTTCTTGAAATTGATGGCCATAATTTCGAGCAAATTGAAAATGCTTTTAATATTGCAAGAAATACAAAAGGAAAACCTACCTACATTATTGCTCATACAATAAAAGGCAAAGGAGTTTCTTTCATGGAAGATAATGTTGAATGGCATGGTAAAGCTCCTAATGAAAAAGAAACTGAACTGGCCATTCAAGAACTTGAAAAATTACTGGTGTCCAATGGGTAAATCAACTCGATTAGCTTTCGGTGAAACAATTGCACAACTTGGTGAAATATATCCAAATATTGTTGTACTTGATGCAGACCTTTCTAAATCTACGATGTCCAATCTTTTCGCAAAGAAATTCCCCAATCGGTTTTTTGAGATGGGAATTCAAGAAGCAAATATGATAGGTATAAGTGCTGGACTGGCTCTATCTGGAAAAATTGCCTATGCCTGCAGTTTTGCCTGTTTCATTACAGGAAGGTATGATACAATTAGAATTTCAGTAGCTTACACAAAAGCTAATGTTAGAATAATTGGAACTCACGCCGGAATCGGAATTGGTGAAGATGGTACAACTCAGATGGGACTTGAAGATATAAGTTTGATGCGTTCACTACCAAATTTTAGTGTCTGTCAACCCTGTGATGAAATTGAAACTCGTGAATTAATAAAATACAGTGTTGAACACAAAGGACCAATGTATATCAGACTTACTCGACAAAATCTCGATAAGATTTTTAATGATGATTACAAATTCGAATTTGGTAAAGGAGTTCAATTAACTGACGGGAATGACGCAGTAATTTTTGCTACAGGCGCACTTGTTTCAGAAGCTCTTAAAGCATCAAAAATATTGAAAGAAAAAGGCATTAATCTAAGAGTTATAAACATTCACACCATCAAACCAATTGACAAAGAAATTATTATCAAGTCCGCAAAAGAATGTGGATTAATCTTTACAGCTGAAGATCATAATATAATTGGTGGGCTTGGTTCTGCTATTGCAGAAGTTTTATCTGAAAATTATCCCGCAAGGATAATCAGAATTGGATTACCTGATGTATTTGGTGAATCCGGAACACCTGAGGCTTTGTATAAAAAATATGGATTAGATTTTGAAAGTCTTGCGGATAGAATTGAAAATCATCTTAAAAAATTTAAATAATGAAATCTTCTTTTAATTAATTTTAATTTATTAGTCAATTCATATTTCTAAGATTTGCAAAGAAAGCTCTCAATAGACTCTTACTTTCTTCTTCTAATAATCCACTATAAGTTTTGATTTGATGATTCAAGAGATGGTTATTGGTGATGTTAAAAAGTGTTCCACAAGCTCCAGCCTTTGGATCGAATGCTGAAAAATAGAGACTGCTTATTCGTGCATTTACGAGTGCACCTGCACACATTGGACAGGGTTCGAGTGTAACATAGATTTTACACCCTTCAAGTCGGTAATCGCTTAAATAATTTGCGGCTGAAGTTAAAGCTATAATCTCTGCGTGTGCAGTTGGGTCTTTTAATGTAATTGTCTGATTATATCCGCGTCCGATTATTTTATCATCAAATACAATAACAGCACCGATAGGAACTTCATTCCTTTCAAAAGCTTTTTCTGCTTCGCGCAAAGCTTGTTTCATAAAATAAATATCTTTTTCTGAAAACAATTTCATCCCTATAAATTTTATTTATAATGTTCTTTAATAAATTTTTGTGAAATCCAGATTGGTTTTTCGAATCTTTGATCAGCACGGTCGTAAATCACAACAGCTTCGATTGTAGGAATGTTTCGTAGCCTTGTAAAATCTATATGTGGATTTAATCTTTTGCTTTCGACTGAAATTTTTGTTGGATCAATCGAACTTAATCCGAGATAATAACCAAAAACACTTATTTCACTTCCTCGTGAAATATATTTAAGTGGTTTGGGGATTTCGCCTTGCTTAGGAAGTGGTGAATCAATCTTTATTCGATAAAATCCATATTCATTATCTTCGAATGGATTTGTGAAAAGGAGAAAATCTTTGTCAAATTCTTCAACAATCACACCAAAGAGACGGATTTTTTTATCAACATAAGCTTCAGGATTTAATTTAAGCGAATTATAGTTCACATTAAATAAAGATGATTGGACGTATTCTTGCAAATTTTTTAATAATATTTCTTCCTTTGATGGAGGTGGAGTTTCCATTAAATAGTTTACTATGCTGCAAGAACATAAGTTTAAAACTAAGAGTAAGATGATGAACTGAAATGATTGATATTCCTTCATTCTTTTATCGATATTTTTTGATTTAAATATAAAACATTTCCTAATTCTTTTAATTGAAACTAAGTTAAGTCATAGTTATATTTGCATCGGAATTTTTTATTGTTTCATAACTTCTCAACAAAATAAAATATTTTTTGTTTCAAAAGTATTGACAGTATGATTTCCAACGCACCCGTAGCTCAATTGGATAGAGCATCAGACTTCGGATCTGAGGGTTGAGGGTTCGAGTCCTTCCGGGTGCGCTATTTTTCTTGATTGCGCCCGTAGCTCAATTGGATAGAGCATCTGACTACGGATCAGAAGGTTGAGGGTTCGAATCCTTCCGGGCGCACTTAATAATTTCCCATTCTCTTCAAATTTCCTTTTTAACTATTTTTAGAAAATTGAGCTTTTCCCCTCTCTATTAATTATACTTTATTATTGAAGGTTCTTTATCTCTGTTGTGTATTAATCCTTTTATAAGTTTTTTGAATAATGATTTAAAGATTTTGTAAAGAGAATTTAAAAAAGTAATTAACCGTATATATTTTTTAAACAAATTATTATAACCCTAAAACATCTTCATTTAATATAATTTGCTCAGCCTGCATTGTCATTTACGTCAATGCGAATAGTAACGGAAGTTTCTTAGCTATCCAAAAAAATTTTGAATCTATATAATTTCTAGAAACGGAAATGTAACAGTATCAAATCATCATGTATAATTATTAGTTCATTCAGTAATTTTTCTTTTAAGAAATTTAACCCTTGTACAATTTTAGTGCTTAATTAAAAATTTCTTTCTTCCACTTGACAAAAAAAAATACTTAATTTGCCATTAGAAATA
>JBNAWO010000113.1:0-8178 GCA_049699815.1 Ignavibacteria bacterium
AATTTCAGAACAGGGTCCACAAGGACCAGTCTCGCCCATCTCCCAAAAATTATCTTTTTCACCAAATCTCAAGATATGATCTGGATTGATATCCGTGATCGTTTTCCAGCAATTGAATGCTTCATCGTCGGTGTTGTAAACCGTTGCATAAAGTCTTTCTTTTGGAAGTTTCCAGACTTCAGTTAATAACTCCCATGCCCATTGAATAGCTTCTTTTTTGTAATAATCTCCAAAAGACCAATTGCCCAGCATTTCAAAAAATGTGTGATGATAAGTATCGAAACCAACCTCTTCAAGATCATTATGTTTTCCCGAGACACGAATACATTTTTGCGTATTGGCTGCTCTCTTGTATTCTCTGGTTCCAATTCCAAGAAAAACATCTTTAAATTGATTCATTCCAGCGTTCGTAAAAAGAAGAGTTGGATCATCATAAGGAATTACTGGTGAACTCGGAACTATCCTGTGATCTTTATTCTTAAAAAAATCCAAAAATTGCTGTCTAATTTCTCTTGATGTTAACATAGTATCCAATTTATTTGTTGATTGATGAGAATTAATAATCAAATATAAGTTTAAGAAGATTTTTATTCAATTTATGCTAAGGTTAGATTAATCAATTAAATTTTTAATCGCACAGATAATTAATCTAATTTACTTTCAATTTTTTACAGATAAACTTTAGAACTATTTTTACCAGTATCAGATTTTCTGAATTATTCAGGGAAAAAGTCTAAATCTTGATTAAAATAATAGATAAAATTTTCAAAAAAATTAGAATAATATGTTTTTCAGATTGTTTTTTGTAAGATTGTTATCCCTTGTTTATTCTCTATAATCATTGACAATTACAATTAAAAAACTTATAATATTTCAAAAAGAATTAACTATGAAATTCTTTTTAAAGGGATTTTTACTTCATTGTTTCATATCTAAATCAATCAACACAAGCTATTTTAGTTCTACAGAAAAAAATCTAAACATCATTCTGAAAGTTTATTCTAAACCAGAGTGGATTAAATTAAACTGCAATCTTCTATTTAAATTTTAAAGAAACTGTAATTTGTTTAAATAATAACGGAGGCAAAAATGAAAAAATTATTTTTTCTTTTCTTTCTCCTAACTTTTGGTTTACTATTTGGGCAAAAACCTTATCAAGTTTTTGATAAAGCTCCAAAAATTGGAATAGATTATCTTAAACAGGAGATTGATATAAAAAATTCAAACGATATAGATAATGAAAGAACCTACTCTACTTTACAATATCCTATTTTTGTTGGAAAGATGTGGAATGCTTACTCAACGCAAGGCTCTTATACAAATCAAATATTTACTGACCCTTATTCAGGATTAATTGCTGTGGTACATATAGGATCCAGAATTTTTCCAACTTCAGGAGCAATTGTTTATCAAATGTCAAATAATGGAGGATATAATTGGACATCCGAAATTGGTCCAGTTGCTTCGTTAAATTTTAATGGTAGGCATCCTAATATCGCAATATCGAATCCTACACAAAATCCTCAGATCGGTTTTCAACATATAGTAACTTCTTTTTCGGCTTTAGTAAATGGAACCTGGAATTATATTGTTTTTGCTACGGACACAAATCTTTCAGGTAGTCAAACTATTGTGCATATCGATAGCGTTTATTTTCCTAATGATGAAATGTTTATTAATTCTCAGGGTGGAGTGTTTACAACTGCTCAATTGGTAAATTATAGCATTGTTGGATCAGATACTATAATGTATGATTTGTTTTACTCTACTGATGGTGGGATTTCGTGGAATAAGAGAGCAATTGCTAAAACTTCTGATTTTGAAAATGGAGAAATTAATGGAATGAAAGGCTTTATTAATTATTATGGTATCGGTTATATAGTTGCACAAGCTAAAAAGCCAGGACAAAATTTCTACACATTCGCTTATAAAAAAACAACTGATCACGGTTTAACCTGGGATAGCGTATGGACATGGGTAAACCCTTTTTTGCTTCCTGAAGTGCAAGGGAAAGTTCACGCACTAAATTATGAAGTGGATGTTGTAACTGATTTGAAAGGTAATCTAAATTTTGTTGGAACATTTGTAGATACTGTAAATTCTCCACCAAATAATAATACTGGCATTTATCACATTTTTGGAAATGGAAATTTCTGGAAAGGAAATTTAATCAGTAAAGTTAATAAAACATATCAGAGTTTGCCGGGCGGTCTTGTTACACTAAATGAATGTGAATTAGCAGCTGAATTTTTACCGGGACGAAATTCACCTTATATATTTATAAAATGGGCAGATACACCAGAAGGAGATTCTCTTTATGACTTGCATGGTGTTATTGGATATCCACTCGGTGAGCAAAATTATTTTTACTTAAATTTATCAAGAACAAATACACCATCCATTAATGAAAAATTTTCTCAGATGTCCTCTGTATTAAATTATACTTCTAAGACCGATATAATTTATACAATATTTGGTAATAACGATACTAACGATTTAGCAGAAGCCGAATTATGGTATACAGGATTTCAACCTATGGTAGATTATGCAGAAGACGAATATTATCCACCTGTTAAATTTTATCTCTCTCAGAACTTTCCAAATCCATTCAATTATAAAACTAATCTTGAATATTTTGTCCCTTATGAATTTAATGGGAATGTTGTCATTAAAGTTTATAATTTAATCGGTGAAGAGGTTGAAACACTTGTAGATGCACACAAGCAACCCGGTTTACATCGTGTAACTTTTAATGGCGATAATCTTCCTAGTGGAGTTTATATTTTCGAGTTGAAGGCTAAGAATACAATAAAAAGAGTGAAAGGAATTTTGTTGAAATAAAATTATTTCCCCGAACTTTCTTTTATGAAAGCTCGGGGCTAAAATATTTTTACTC
Source organism: Ignavibacteria bacterium (assembly GCA_049699815.1). Classification (GTDB taxonomy): domain Bacteria; phylum Bacteroidota; class Ignavibacteria; order Ch128b; family Ch128b; genus Ch128b. The sequence goes on from JBNAWO010000113.1 coordinate 2,897, forward strand.
AAATAACGATTGAACTGCTTCGTATTTTGCGTGCATTTTTTCGACTGCTTTATCCATATTAGCATCTTTAACCTTGCACAATTCATTAACAGAAATTACAAGCTCATTGACCAATTTGACGAATTCATCTTGCTTGGCTTCCAGTTTTTTTGGTAGTTTGGCTTGAAGTAATTTCCCAGATTTTTCTTTTAAATTATTACATTCAGCTCGTATCTCTGCCCATTTTTTATCAGGTAAGTATCTATGATAAATTACATACAAAACTTTGTGAAACTCATCCAATTCTTTTATCACTGGTCTAACAATCCGAACAAGATTTTCATATTTTGTATGAAGGACCTCTGCTGCATCTAACAAAGCCTGATCATCTGAACCTTGAGCTGCTTCGTTGTATTTTTCTACAGCCACTTTAAATTCTTCCACTCCTTTTTTCCATTTTTCTTCTTTTTCTCTAAGTATTCCGGGTAGTTTTACATTAAAAATTTTTTCAGCTTTTTGATTAACTTCTTCCACAAAACCTTTCAACATTTCGATATCTTTTGCGGGATATGCAGTATGCCAAATCGGGTAGATCACTTCATGGAATTCAGAAAGAGCGGGAATATTTGTATTTGTTTCATCCTCGTCTGCACACTTTTCTTCCTGCCCAAAGAGATTTATTGAAAAAATAAAGACAACAGCTAAGGGAAATAAAAAGAATTTTTTATACATTTTAACCTCCGAATTTTTTGGTTGTTATTTAATTATTTAAGACCTAACCGTGATGCAATATAAAAAAGAAAAGAAATTTTCTCCGTATAAATTTTGAATTAATAGACAAAAACCAATCAGCAATAGTTTAAATAATACAAAAATAATTTTTGCTTTTGGAATTGATTTAACGAAAAGATCAAAAAGAATCATAAAATATATAAGACAAAAATTTTTGGTAAATATTTAAAACAAAAAATCCCCGAAACCTATCGGGGATTTTTAACTTTTCACAGATTTATTTATTTCAATTCTGCTAATTTCTTTGCAAGATCAACAACACGACAGCTGTAACCCCATTCATTATCATACCAACCAAAAACTTTCACCATATTTCCTTCCATAACCATGGTTGACTTTGCATCAAAAATGCAGGATGCTGGATTGTGAATAATATCAGCTGATACGATTTCGTCTTCAGTATATTCAAGGATTCCTTTGAGATTTGTTTCCGCTGCCTTTTTGAAAGCTGCATTAACTTCTTCAACCGTTACTGTTTTTTCAACTTCACAAACAAAATCAGTAATTGATCCATCAGGAGTGGGAACTCTTAAAGCGACTCCGTCTAATTTTCCTTTCAATTCAGGAATAATTTTTCCAATTGTTCTTGCAGCACCAGTTGAAGTTGGAATAATTGACATTGCCGCAGCTCTTGCTCTTCTTAAATCCTTGTGAGGTAAATCGAGCAAATTCTGATCGTTTGTGTATGAATGAACCGTAGTCATTAAACCATATTTTACTTTAAAATTATCATTGATAACTTTAACCATTGGAGCCAGACAGTTTGTAGTGCAGGATGCATTTGAAATTAATTTCATATCGGGTGTAAGGACATCATCATTAACTCCTAAAACAACGGTTGCATCCATTTTTTCTTCTTTTTCATCAGCTGGAACAGTTAAAATAACTTTCTTCGCACCATTCTTTAAGTGAATTTTTAGTTGCTCTGGTTTTTTAAATTTTCCTGTTGATTCAATTAAAATATCAACATCGTCCAACTTCAAATTTGCAGGATCTTTTTCAGCATAAACTTTTAATCGATCACCATTGACAATTAAGTCATTTCCATCCACTTCAACTGTTCCATTAAATTTGCCGTGAATGGAATCGTATTTTAATAGATGAGCAAGGGTTTTAGCATCTGTTAAATCGTTAATTGCGACGAAGTCGAATCCACCGACTTCAAGGGCTCTTCGGAAAACTAATCTTCCAATTCTTCCGAAACCGTTTATTGCAACTTTAACTGACATATTGTTTCCTCCAATTACAATTTGTTTAACATTACTTTGCAGCGTATTTCCACCAGTAGAAATACTTTGTTTCTAAATCTTCAATTGACGGCATTGGATAAAATAACATCTGATCGCCGTCAACAAACCAGAATCCATGTCGAATAAGCGAAAAAGAAATGTCTTTTAATACAGAACCGAGACTTATTGTCTTTGTTAATTTTTCTGGATGTGCTTTGAGTTCCTCGATACATTCTTTCACTCGATATGGATTTACATTTGGAATTGAGCAGGTAATTATCGACTTACCCTGGTTTTCTTCGAAAAATTTATCAATGTTAAAATCAATTTGAGTGAATAAAATTTTTGGTGCTCCTTTTGCCTTTGTTCCTCTTGTGATCCATTTACCAAATTCTCTTTGATCAAGTGTTGATGCAACCAAAGTTTCAAGTGGACAAATTTCCTGATATATTCTAATTAAACCTGGTTGGTTGATTGCAGTATATTCACCTTTTTCCAGTGGAAGGGTTTTACCATTTGGATGAACAAGATACATATTCTGTAATACATTAAGAGGAACATGTTCAAGCACACCATATGAGCTGATAAATTTTGTTCTTTTAGGTTTGCCTGTTACAGGATCTGCTTTTGTTTCTTCAAGATATTTATCGATCTCAAAGTATGGATCTCTAAAATTAATATCCAACTCTACAAAAATAACTTTTCCACTATAGTGTTTTGTGCTTCCAACTGCGTAATGCATTCCAAAATCTTCAGGCTCAAGTTGAGATGCAACCAGTGCATTTATTGGAAACACAATCATGTATAAATGTTTTGGATAATCTATCATAGATACCTCTTACAAAAATTCTTTAATTTATAATCTACTTTCACAAAGTTACTGATATTAAACTCTTATATCAATTGACAAAAAGCACACATTATTCACAATAATCACATTTAAGTTTATCTTAATATTTCTTTAAATAAATTTAAAAACTTAAGTAATAAGAGTAATTATGTTCAATTGTGGATTTTGTGGTTTTGTTGAAAAATAAAATTGATTCTTAAATTTTTTTATCCACAACTAAATGTGGATATCTTTTACTAATTAACAAAAAAGAAATTAAATAAACATTTGAAATCGATTTCAACAATTTATCAACACTAATTTTCAGTTTATAAACAATAAAATATTTTGCATTACTTTAATCAATATTTCAATATTTCAATGAAAACGAATTATCGATGATGATAGAGTGTTTTTATTCAACTTTTATAATTCTGATTTCTTCTGCAAATTGTAAATGTAAACAATATTATTTTACAATTTTATGATAAAGGATTCACTATGGGATACAACTTTGCAAGGATAGTAACAGCGATCCTGTTACTCTGGGCACTTGATAACCATTCTTACGATTACTACACTTTGCTTAGATTTGTAGTTAGTAGTGTTTCATCTTTTAGTCTGTATTTTGCTCTAAAATTAAAAAAGGATGGTTGGGCATGGATTTTTGGTGTTATCACTATTTTGTTCAATCCAATTTTACCGGTTCATCTTAATAGAAACACCTGGGCGGTAATCGATGTAGCAGTTGCCGTAGTTTTAATAGCTTCATTGTTTCTATTAGGACCGAAGCCTAAAGATGAAAGTAATGAGAAAAATTCTTCAATAATCTAATAAATCTTTACTCATTTTTATGTAAAATGGTAGAAGTAATATTATCATTCCAGAAATTTTTAAATAAGCATTTCTAAAAATAATCAAAACAATCTACATTTAGTTTAATTTTTCCAATTAGAAAAACAATTATCAAATTATAGTTCCGCAAATTGATTTTAAATTCTTTTTATTTATGAATGGATTTCTTTTTACCCAAAATTCACTTCGCTTTCAATTTTTTTTGAATTTATATAGTGCTCTGTATCTCAATTTTAGAAAATTAAGCTCATCTCTTGTCGCAAAATTTTCAGATACTATCTAAATAATTAATCTCATAATTAGTAATTATTTCATTAAGAAAAATAGATTAAATTTGTAGTGAAAATTTTTATTAAGAATGAAAAATCTAATCAAAAAAACACTGGGGATAATTAAAAACAAAAAAAGTGAGAGGAAAAATGGAATACAGAATTGAAACCGATAGCATGGGCGAAGTGAAAGTCCCGGCTGATAGGTATTATGGTGCCCAAACAGCTCGTTCTTTAATGAATTTTAAAATCGGTGGTGAAAAATTTCCACCAGAATTTATTCGTGCTCTTGCAATTGTAAAAAAAGCTGCTGCATTAACAAATAAAGAACTTGGAGTTCTGGCTCCAGAGAAAGCTGATTTGATTGTTAAAGCAGCTGACGAAATAATCGAAGGTAAATTAAATGATCATTTTCCCCTTGTAATATGGCAGACAGGAAGTGGTACGCAAACAAATATGAATGTGAATGAAGTCATTGCCAATCGGGCAATTGAAATGGCTGGTGGTGTGATGGGAAGTAAAAAACCAATTCATCCTAATGATGATGTAAACAAATCTCAATCGACAAACGATGCTTTCCCTACAGCAATGCACATCTCTTCAGTTGAGGAAATTCATCGAAGATTAATTCCAATGGTTACAAAACTAAGAGATGCATTGAAACAAAAATCAGAAGAATTTAAAGACATTATCAAAATTGGCAGAACTCATTTAATGGATGCAACACCTTTAACACTTGGTCAGGAGTTTTCCGGTTACGCTCAGCAATTGACAAATGGACTTGAGAGAATCGAAGCTTGCCTGCCGAGACTTTATGAAATTCCACTTGGTGGTACCGCCGTCGGAACAGGACTAAATTCCCATCCCGAATATGCAGAAAAAGTTGCGAATAAAATTTCTGAAATAACAGGTAAGCCGTTCAAAACAGCTCGAAATAAATTTGAAGCAATGGCTGGGAAAGATGCTCTTGTTGAACTTCATGGTGTTTTGAAAACACTAGCAGCATCTTTAATGAAGATAGCAAATGACATTCGATGGCTTGCATCAGGACCAAGATGTGGAATTGGTGAAATTAATATTCCAGAAAATGAACCCGGAAGTTCAATTATGCCAGGAAAAGTAAATCCAACACAATCAGAAGCAATGACTATGGTTTGCGCTCAGGTCTTCGGTAATGATGTAACAGTAAATTTCGCAGGTGCAAGTGGAAACTTTGAATTAAATGTTTTTATGCCCGTGATAATTTTTAATGTTTTGCAATCAATTAGATTATTAGCAGATGCATGTGAAAGCTTCACTGATAATTGTGTTGTTGGAATTACTCCAAAT
>JBNAWO010000114.1:0-8084 GCA_049699815.1 Ignavibacteria bacterium
GGTCAGTCTAACTTCATTTATTATCTGATTTATTGCTTCCCGACGAACTTTTAGCAGAAGTGGCTGGTGAACTTGAGCTTTTCTTATAATCTGTTATATAAAATCCACTTCCCTTAAAAATAAGCCCTGAATGTAGACTGATTTGCTTTTGAGCAATAGAACCACAGTTTGGGCAGACAACCTGTGGTCTTTCATTAATTCCATGAAATGACTCAAAAGTATTTCCACACTTAATGCACTTGTAATCGTAAGTCGGCATACATTCCCTCAAAATTTTTTACAAATTTCTAAAAAATTTGACTTATGTTCAATTTTTTTGATGCACAATATAGTTAAAGGTTTCATAATCATAGCTCCTGATTCTGTCGGTAAATTCGAGAGTAGCGTTTCAAAAATTGTGTTAAAAGGAAGAAATAAAAGAAGCATTTACTTTCACTTGCTTAGTTAAAAAAATAAAAACCTATAATAGTTATTTACATCAAAAATCTAATTGAAATTTTTCCACAAATAATAAAATCTTATGTTCATTTCTTAAGCTATTATAAAATTACTTTCATTGTCCTTAGTCATCTAATTTTTGATGGAGTGGGGATTACATCTTGTAAGAATTTTGTTTTTTCCCAATTTGAGTAAGTTAATCAAAACGATTTGTAAATAGTTTAGAATCTTTTTATATAGAAGAAGAAGAGAGAGATATTTGTAATGAAAAAACTGAAAACAATCATTCCTATTTTAACTGCATTAATATTTTCTAGTTGCATCAATCTTGAGATAGAAACTTTCGTTGGGGCAGATGGAAGCGGCTCAAGTATAATTCATTATTGGACAAAACTGGATATTCTTTATCAAGATACAAGCTCTACAAATAAGTATTCATTCAAAGAGGATGTAATTCGAAAAAACTTTGAAAATAATAATGTTGAAATAAAAACTATAAAAGTTTGGGAAAGGTCCTTCGATACGACTTATCACGCAGAGATTAAAATTATTTTTGACGATATAAATGAACTTAATAAATGTAATTTCTTTAAAGATTGCCAAATAATTTTCAAAGATGGTGCGGTTGGTCAGAAAGTGTTTATTCATAAAATTAAAGGCGGCGATTTACATCTGGTTGATGGTGATAACTATACACTAAAATATATTTATCATTTTCCAGGAAAAATAATTACAGATAATGCTGATGAGCATCGAAATAATTCATTAATCTGGAAATTTACTCTTAACCAATTAAAAGATGAAAAAACTCTGACGGCAACAGTAAAAGTGCCAGTCAATTCAGGATTGCAATTCATAATTCCAGTTTTGGTGTTCATTTTACTTGTTTCGTGGATAATTTTAATTATAAGAAGAAAGAAGCGGACAGAAGAATAAGAAAAAATAATTGATCTATTACTAAGTGCTAATCAAATTGACTACTTTTTCTTTTTTTTCTATTTTAGCAAACCTTTTTGTTAAGATTAAGTAAGGAATTTTAGATATTCAGAATGGAGCGTGAGTTTAAGGTTTTTGCCGGGAATTCGAATAAACCGCTTGCTGAAAAGATTTGTAAAAAATTAGGCATCCAGCTCGGTGAATGTGAAATTAAGCGATTTAGCGACGGCGAGATATGGGTTAAGTATGCTGAAAATATTCGCGGCGATGATGTGTTTGTGATTCAATCAACAAACACTCCTTCTGATAATATTTTGGAACTTTTGATAATGATTGATGCGGCGAAAAGATCGTCCGCTCATAAAATTACTGCAGTCATCCCTTACTTTGGTTATGCAAGGCAGGATAGAAAAGATCAGCCAAGAGTTTCTATCACAGCCAAGCTCATTGCAAATTTGATTACGATTGCAGGTGCAGATCGAGTAATTACTATGGATTTGCACGCAAGTCAGGTTCAAGGATTTTTTGATATTCCATTTGATCATTTGTATGCATCAGCAGTTTTTTTAAAAGTTCCGGAAATTCAGAATTTGAAAAATCTTGCTGTTGTTTCACCTGATGTTGGTGGAATTAAATTGGCTCGAGCTTATGCAAAGAGACTGAATGCTGATCTGGTTGTAATCGATAAAAGAAGGCCTAATCAAAATGTAAGTGAAATAATGAATGTAATTGGAAACGTTGAAGGTAAAAATGTCTTATTGGTTGATGATATAATTGATACAGCAGGAACTTTTTCTCAGGCAGCAAAGCTCTTAAAAGAAAGAGGTGCATTGGAAATTACAGGTGTGTGTACTCACGCTGTATTTTCATCGCATGCTGTGGAGTTATTAAATGATGCACCAATAAATAGACTTTATATAACAGATACAATAAATAACCCAAGAATTAATGAAGTTAAAAATATCGAAGTTGTATCAGTTGATGCAATCTTTGGTGAAGCAATAAGAAGAACATTCTTAAATGAATCAATTAGCTCTTTATTTGATATAGATAAAGGATGAAAAAAGGAGTAAACAAAAATGGCTCAAGTTACTTTGCAAGGAATTCAAAGAGATCTTAAGACAAAAGGTTATCTAACCGAATTAAGAAAGAAAGGTTATGTCCCGGCAGTTTATTATGCTCACGGTGAGGAAAATTTATATCTGGCTGTTCCAGAAAATAAACTTAAACCACTTGTTTTCTCGCCAGAAACATACTTAATCAATTTAGATATCGAAGGAATTGGTCAAAAGTCTTGCATAATTAAAGAATTTCAGCTTGATCCTGTAACCGATCAAATAGTTCATGTTGATTTTCATGGTTTGAAGGCTGGTGAGAAAGTTAATGTGGAAGTTGCAGTTCATTTATTAGGAACTCCAATTGGTGTTAGAGAAGGTGGAATAATTCAGCATTCACTTCATAAGATTGAAATTGAATGTTTGCCTTCAGAAATTCCTGATAAAATTGATGTTGATATTTCAAATCTAAAAATAGGTGAAGCTCTCCATGTTAAGGATTTGAACTTAGGATCCTACAGGTTATTGACTAATCCAGAAGCAACTATTATTACAATTGTTCCTCCAGCATTGCATAAAGAAGCTGCGGGAGAAGAAGCGGCTCCATCTGAACAAGCGGAACCTGAAGTTATTCAAAAAGGCAAAAAAACTGAAGAAGAATAAAAAAAAGATTGGATTGCTTTGCGCGTGATTGTTGGTTTAGGGAATCCTGGGATTAGATACACTGAGACAAGACACAATATCGGCTATAAAATAGTCGAGAATTTAGCAAATAAGAAAAAACTAAAATTTGAAAAGGCATCAAAGAATTATTTGTTAGCAAAAGGAGAAACAGAAGATTCTGCTTTCTCCTTATTGCTTCCTTTAACTTTTATGAATCTTTCCGGAATTGCTGTAAAAGAATTTCATTCAAAAAATGATTTTGATTTTCGAGATATGCTTGTTGTGTGTGATGATATCAATCTTCCCACCGGTAAAATAAGATTGAGGACAAAAGGTTCACACGGAGGGCATAATGGATTGCTTTCCATAATAAATGAAATTAATACTTCGGATTTTCCAAGACTAAAGATAGGGATAGGGAATAATTTTGAAAAAGATCGACAGGTTGAATATGTTCTCTCACCATTCAACGAAAATGAAAAACCAATAATTGATGAGGCAATCAATAAATCTGTTGAAATCTGTGATATTTTTTTAGTGGGAGGCTTAAAAGTAGCGTTGGAATATTTATCAAGAATTCAAGCAACTCAAAGCTCCAATCCAACAAAAAATGGGGTAACAAATGAATAGTTTAATTTATATTCTTCCAGTATTAGCTTTTGTAGGTTTACTTTTTGCATTTTTAAAAACTCGATGGATACTTAAGCAGGATGCCGGCGATTCTACAATGCAAGAAATTGCGTCCTATATTCAAGAAGGCGCAATGGCTTTTCTAAGAAGAGAATATAGAGTTTTAGTTTTCTTTGCAATTGTAGTTGCAATTTTACTAGCAATAAGTGGTGCCTCTGAAGAACATTCTTCTTTTTTGGTTGGTTTTAGTTTCTTAGTTGGTGCTTTTGCTTCAGGACTTTCTGGTTGGATTGGGATGTATGTAGCGACTAAATCAAATGTGAGAACTACTAATGGTGCACGTACAAGTTTAGTTAAAGCTTTAAATGTTGCTTTCTCGGGCGGATCTGTTATGGGAATGACTGTGGTAAGTTTTGGACTTTTAGGTTTAAGCGTGTTGTTTATTTTTTATCAAGGATTATTCGTTAATGCGGATGGGAATATTGATTATTTAAAAGTCTTAAATGTTTTAACCGGTTTTTCACTCGGCGCTTCTTCAATTGCACTTTTTGCAAGAGTAGGAGGTGGAATTTATACAAAAGCTGCTGATGTTGGTGCTGATCTTGTTGGTAAAGTTGAAGCTGGAATACCTGAGGACGATCCAAGAAATCCAGCAGTTATTGCTGATAATGTTGGAGATAATGTTGGTGATGTTGCTGGTATGGGTGCAGATTTGTTTGAATCTTATGTCGGTTCAATTATTGGAACAATGGTTTTAGGATTAGCTTATTTTTCAGGAAATGGAGATAATATCAATCTGATCGTTTTACCTTTAATACTTGCTGGAGTTGGAATACTTGTCTCAATTTTGGGGACCTTTGCTGTTAGAACAAAAGAGGGTGGTAATCCACAGAGTGCCCTTAATTTGGGTACATTTGGTGCTGGCGCTTTAATGATCATTTTATCCTATCCTATTATAAAATATTTTGTACCTGAAGCTGTAGAACCCATTAATAATGTAACTGGAACATTAAAAACACTAACTGCATCGAATATTTTTATTTCTGTAATTGCAGGTTTAATTGGTGGAATTGGAATAGGTTTGATCACTGAATATTATACTGCTGAATCGAAAAAGCCTGCACAAAAAATTGCCGAACAATCTCAAACTGGAACGGCAACAAATATTATTGCAGGGCTTGCATTAGGAATGACCTCCACTGCTTTACCAATGCTAATGATTGGTGCTGCAATTGTCATCTCCTATTCGCTTGCTGGACTCTATGGGACTGCAATTGCCGCACTTGGAATGCTTTCAACTACTGGAATTCAACTGGCTGTTGATGCTTATGGACCAATTGCGGATAACGCTGGTGGAATTGCTGAAATGAGTCATTTAGGTAAAGAAGTAAGGGCTCGAACTGATAAACTCGATGCAGTTGGAAATACAACAGCTGCAATTGGAAAGGGATTTGCAATTGCTTCTGCTGCATTGACGGCTCTTGCTCTTTTCAGTGCTTATCAATCAGCTGCAGGGATTGATAAGATTGATGTTAGTAAACCTTTTGTAATTACCGGAATGTTTATTGGTGCAATGCTGCCTTTCCTCTTTTCTTCGATGGCTTTGAAAGCAGTAGGTGAAGCAGCTTACGATATGATAGAAGAAGTAAGAAGACAATTCAGAACAATTCCGGGGTTACTGGAGGGCAAAGCAAAAGCGGATTATGCACGATGTGTTGATATTTCAACGAAAGCTGCAATTCAAAGGATGGTTGTGCCGGGATTAATTGCAATCATCACTCCAGTTTTCTTCGGATTTATGAATAAAGAAGCTCTTGGTGGTTTGCTTGCTGGTGTAACAGCATCTGGTGTCTTACTTGCAATTTTTATGGCAAATGCTGGTGGTGCCTGGGATAACGCTAAAAAATACATTGAAGCTGGACATTTAGGTGGAAAAGGTTCCGAAGCTCATAAAGCAGCTGTTGTCGGTGATACTGTTGGTGATCCATTTAAAGATACTGCTGGACCTTCTTTGAATATTTTAATAAAACTTATGTCAGTTGTTTCGCTGGTAATTGCACCTTTGATTAAATAAATTTTTGTATGAACTTTTACTTAGATATTCAATTAAAAATCTTTAAATTTGTAAACAATCAACGAAAACTAAACCCTGCTCTTGAGGGTATCAAGAGCCAAAGACCAAAGGGAGATTGAAAAAGATGGACTCAAAAAGATTAAACACTTACGAGACAGTAATTATCGTTAGTGCATCTCTTGAGGATGAAGACATTGAAAAAATCTTAAAGAGATATGAAGAATTCTTCAAGAACAATAATGTCGAAATTCTGGAGATTGAGAAATGGGGCAGGAAGCGAATGGCTTATCATATCAAAAAAGTGAGAACAGGCTATTACTTCCTGATTCGCTACAGAAGTGAAGGAAGCTTTGTCAAAAAATTAGAAAGAACTTTACAAATTGACGAACAAATTTTAAGATATTTAACTGTTCGTCTTGATAAAAAAGCTTTAGCTTATGCTGAAGCTCAAAAAGGTAAACCAGTTACTTCAATTGAAGAAGAATATGATTTTGAAGAAGTTAATCTTAATCAAAATCTTGATGAACAAGAAGACAGTAGTATTAACAATTAATTGAGAGGAGATATAGCTATGGCAGACTTCAAAATGCCCGAATTGAATTCAGTTATCATTGCTGGTAACCTTACAAAAGATCCTGTTTTCAGACAGACAACCAACGGTACTCCTGTTGTTAATTTCACCATTGCTTCAAATAGAAAATTTAAGAACAATGGTAAATGGCAGGAAGATGTTTGCTTTGTAGGTGTTGTTGCCTGGAATAAACTTGCTGAAAGCTGTAGAGGTAGATTACAAAAAGGCAGTGCTGTTTTAATTGATGGGGAACTTCAAAGTAGAAGTTGGAAAACTGAAGATGGCCACAACAGGAGCATTGTAGAAATTAAAGCAAGAAGAATTCAATTTTTAAATAAGAGAATTCGAATTACTGAAACTGGTCAGGAAGTTGAAGAAGAAGAACCTTCAACATATACAGATGATTCATTTGATAAATTTTTAAGCTCAAGTGAAGGTGAACCCCTTGATACATCTTCACCTGAAGAAGAAAACAAAGAATAATTGATTGAGGTGAAAAAGTGAAACTTCAGAAGAAAAGAACCTGTCGTTTTTGTGAAGCAAAGGAAGAATACATTGATTACAAAGATGATAGAAAATTAGCTAAGTTCATTACCGAACAAGGAAAAATTATTCCTCGAAGGATTACAGGAACCTGTGCAAAACATCAGAGACAATTAACTACTGCAATTAAACGTGCAAGGCATCTCGCATTGCTTCCATTTGTATCTGATGTAATTAAATAAGGAGACTTGAGATGAAAGTTATTTTAAGACAAGACTACGAGCCGCTTGGCAAGATTGGTGATGTGGTTGAAGTTAAAGATGGATATGCAAGGAATTTTCTTATTCCTAAAAAAATTGTGTATCCTGCTACTCCAGGGAGCTTAAAAGCTGTTGAAAATGAACGAAAAAGATTGCAAGCAAAACTTCAACGTGAAAGAAAATCAGCTGAATTGCTTGCGACGGAACTTGAAAAAGTATCTATCACAATTCCTGTTGAAGTTGGTGAAGAAGATAGAATTCATGGAACCGTTACAACTCAGATGATTGCTGATGCTTTAATTGAAAAAGGCTACGAGATTGATAAAAGAAAAATCGAACTTGACGAACAAATTAAAACGCTCGGCATTTATAGCGCTAAAATTAAATTACATCCTGAGGTTACTGCACAAATTAAAGTCTGGGTTGTGAAAGAGTAATTACATGATTGCTTGATCTAAAACATTATAGGAGGAGTCAGTCTTATGACTTGACTCCTTTTTTTATTTTTGGCTTGACAAATTGAATAAAATTTAATAATTAAAAAGTATATGAAAGTCATTTTAGAACTTCAAAACTTTCGACTCGCAATTCTTATTTTAATTTTCTTTGCAACTAAATTAATTTCACAATCTTCGACAATTATCACCCCCGTATGCGAAATCAAATCTCAAAATTTAATCAAAAGAGTTTTTGTTCAGGACAATAGGATAATTTTTGAGATTAATAATTCTGCGATTTTGAATTTTGATTTAGAAGGTAAGCCTTTTACATTTTTAGAAGGAGTTGATGGAAAATCTTATGGGTTAATTAAATACTACTTTGGTCAAAAATCTGAAAAGTCAAATTTTGAGTTATATATTTTAAATGAGAATTTCGCTGTTTCATTTTATCAAAAGTTTGAATTTTATTTTGAAGAACCATTACCCAAAATTCTTATCCTGAATTCAAATCAATTTTTACTTCTGTATCCAGCA
>JBNAWO010000115.1:0-6742 GCA_049699815.1 Ignavibacteria bacterium
AGTTAACTAAAATGTCAAACAAAATAATTATAGGAGATATGAAAATGAGAAAAGTAATAAGATTGATCTTTCTATATGCATTGTTTATGGGTGTGATTTATTCAGTTACACCTAAATATTTGCAAGCAGAAGTAACGCCCGACTACTGTGAAGAGGCTTTGAATAGATGCATCCAAAGATGTGGAGAGATTTTTGAAGTTCCAGCCCTTGCCGATGCTTGCCGGTTTGGTTGCTATATTGCTCTTAGAAATTGTGGAAGGCAAAATTAATTAAATCAATATGGACTTAAACTGGTTATGGTCAATCTAAATCTTGTGGCTGCATATCTCGTTTTTAATTTCTTAATGGGATTATATTCTTTTAATCAAGTTTTATCGTCACTCGTTGAGGTCCTCAAAATAGGCGATAAAAAGAATCAAATACTCTTACAGGTGACTTCGGTTGCATACTCAGACAAGAATTATCTATATGTAATAGATAGTTATGCATATAAGGTCAAGATGTTTAATGATAAAGGTGAATTATTAAAAGAGGCTGGTAGAAGAGGTAAAGAGAGAGGTTGTTTTTCCAGGCAACCCAATTTAATAGCATATTACAAGAATAGATTGGCCATAACCGAGTTTGTTTCTTCGAAGGTACATATTTTCTCTGAGCAGTTAGAATGGTTATATACATTCACAACCGCTGGAATAATTTTTAGTATTTCTTTTGATTCGAATGGGAATCTATGGGTTGGTTTGATTGATGGAGAAGGTAAAACATCTCTGGTTGAATATAATCTTCAGGGTAAACAGGGGAAGAAAATTAAACCAAAGAATAATTTGGGAAAAGATTTTGAATTCGAAGATTTATTTAGTGTCTCTATAACAAAATCTGGCTTAATAGTAATTGCACATTCTTCGTTGAATAAAATTGAATTGTGGAATACAACAGGAAAGTTTATAAGTGACTTCGGTATTAGTGATCTTCCCTTACATACAGAAAAGATACTGGTAGATCAAACTTTATTCTCGAGAAAATATATTCCTTCTGGTGTAATATTTGCCGATATAGCAATTGATAATGATGAAAATTTATATCTTTTAAGTGGAAATTATTCGAAAAATCCCTTTAGAGATTTATATGTTGTTAATAAAGATGGAGAAAGTCTTAGAAAACTTATTTTTCCTGAAGAAATGAGCAAAGTTTATTTCACAGATAAAAGTGAATTAATTGCAATTCAAAAAAGAGGGACTCAAATAAAATTATACAGGATAAAATAAAGATAGATTATCATGCCCAATGTGATTTATTCTTGCTTTAGGTTAATCCTTATCTTCTCCCTAATAATTTTGGTTTATGGCTGTAATAGAAAAGAAAATGAAGAAAATTACGGAACGAATGTTCATAGTTTCTTAACCACACAAACAATAAAAAGTTCTTTGAATGCCTTAAAGGGTGAAAACAAATTATTACTAATTATTAATTTTGATGATTTTAGCTGTCAACCCTGTTATGATGATTTTTTAGATCTCTGTGATACTTTAACTGCTCATTTTGAGGAGAAGGAAATTGAACCACCTGTTTTGATGGCTATAAAAGAAGGAAATCAACTCCAGCTCGATAATCCTGAAAGATTGAAAGTATGGCAGACATACAATAATGCCAGATTCAATAGTATTGTTATTTCTGACTCCTTGTTTAAGGTCTATTTTAAGAGCAGTACGGTGATGGTTGTAAGGAGCGATACTCTGATAGTTCTTCGAAAGGAATTACCAATTGGAAAGAAAACAAAATTACAATTACTTGAATTTCTATGAATAAATATAGGGGCTGGCTGTGAAAGCAATAAGTATTAAAGACCTTGTAAAAATTTATAATCCATTTTCAAAAAAAGCTGTAAAAGCATTGGATAATATAAATCTTGAAATTGATGAAGGAAAAATATTCGCTTTTCTTGGTCCTAATGGTGCTGGTAAGTCGACTTTATTTAAAATAATTCTTGGATTGATAAATTTTACTTCGGGTGAAGTTAAATTATTTGGTCAGGATATTCGCGAGAAGAATCTTGATTTCAAAATTGGTTACCTGCCAGAAGCTTTCGGTGCAAATGAAAATTTTACTGCCATCTCTTTTCTAAAATTTTTTGCAGAGATTAGTGGAGTTACTTCAGATAAATTGAATAAAAAAGTTGAAGAAACTTTAGAGTGGGTTGGTCTGGATTCTGTCAGAAATCAAAAAATAAAAACTTTTTCGAAGGGGATGCTTCAAAGACTTTTATTCGCTCAAGCGATAATTCATCAACCTGAACTTTTATTACTCGATGAGCCGACAGACGGATTGGATCCAATTGGGAAAAAAGATTTTAGAAAACTTCTACTAAAACTCAAAGAGGATGGGACAACAATAATCCTGAATTCCCATTTGCTTTCCGAGGTGGAGCTTTTAGCGGATGATGTAGCTATACTCAACAAAGGTAAAATAGTAGCTTCCGGAAGTTTAATGAATTTATTACCTCAGACACAGGGTTTTGAAATAATTGTAGATCAAGAACCAGAGCGATTGACTTTTAACGGTATTGAACTCAGGTTAGTAAAAAAGAAAGATGAACTTGTAATTCTCGTAAACGGAATTGAGGAATTGCAGAATGTGGCTACTTCATTGAACAATATGGGCATAAAAGTTTTAATGATCAGACCAATTAAAAATACACTTGAAGATGTTTTCTTCCATTATATAGGAGCTTCGGAGAATGATTAACCTACCTCTCATAAAACGAAATTTTAAAAATATACTAACTCATCCTGTCATTATGATGCTTATACTTTTGATGGTTATTATGTTGCTTCTAATTGTATTTAATTTAGAAATTAAGTACAAAGGTGGTAAGATTACTTATCTGAAATTTTTTTATGAGTTTCAAGAATCCGAAATATCTGTTTGGGGTGTCAGGTTAATTGAAAATGTCTTCGGACTTTTAAGTTCGGCGATTATGTTTTTCTTGATTTTACAAAGTTCCTCACTTTTACCGGAACTTATTAAAAGTTCTATGTTGACATTACTGCTAACAAAAATCAGAAATAGATTTAAATTATTTCTTTCGTATTTAATGAGCGAATTAATTGTTGTCTTTGTTTTAATTGGATGTTTTGGACTTCTTATAACATTGATTGTATATGTTAAATCCAATGGTTTTCTCACATTTTTACCCATTGCTTCTTCTCTCGCATTGTTATTAAAGTTTGCTTCAATATTTGGTTTTATTTCAATTCTTGGTTTAATATCCAGAAATTCTACTTTCATTGCTTTGGTTGCTTTGTTGACTTATTTTGTCCTAATCCCTTTAGTTGCAAATGCAGATAAACATTTTGGCAACAGTTTACTGGTATATTTAAAGTATGTTTTTCCGCCTGCTTTAAGTGATGCGGAATTGTATTTAAAGTTATTAAACGGTGAAGTGCAATCTGTTTTGTTTACTCTTGCTTATATCCTGTTATATTTCACAATTAGTGTAAGATTGTTTGAAAGTATGGAGATAACTTAAGATGTTAAATAGGATGTAATAAAAAAGTTCGAGTAACAATTGGGATTATGATGGAATGACAAATATTAATGGGAAAAGCTCTTTCCCGATTTTAATAATATTGATTTTTCCGTTAACTGTCTTTGCTCTTAAATATTTTCTTATTTCTAATGATGCTTTTATTGAAGAAGCTTTAAATAAAATAGAGAATAAAATGCTGGAAAAAGGAGAAGATGTCTCTGATTTACTGGACATGACTAAATCGATCCTTGAAAATCCGGGCTATAAGATTACTATCTCTTTGAAAGAAAGTTTTTTAGTATTCAGAAATTTTATTCTTTTAAATTTACTGTCATATCTTGCACTACTACTTATTGTTGAAATAAAAGTTAACCCAAAGGAATATTTGGAAATCATATCTAAGCCAGTATTGCTTTTGATAATCGGTTGGATCTTTAACACTGGACTAAAGTTATTTTTAGTTGACTTTAATGCCTGTTCTTGTGTGAGATATTTTTTATCTTATCAATTAAATGAGATTGAACTTGTTGTTTTCAGAAATTCTGAATTGTTTACATTGGGTTATTTAATATGGTTAAGTTTAAGTTTGAGTAAGTCTTATAAAGAAACGATTTTCTTAACTGCTTTTATGGTTTTTGGTAATTACTTGTTATTAACATTTAGTTCCGTTATGATTGGTTTTATGTTTGTATTAGTTTATTGAAATGAATTAGTAAGGTTTTATAGTTAATAGCGATACAATTCGTTTTACCAGATAAAGGATTAAAAATTATAAACAACAAAAATACTTTCCCCCCTTTTAATGTTTGATTCTTACAATAATTAAAAAAGCTTGTGAGTTGTAAATTTTTTATCTCTTTCATTTCAATTCGTTAAAGACAATTGAAGAAGAAAATATTATGATCTTCCACCTCGATTTAGATGCGTTTTTTATCTCTGTTGAAAGAATTCTTGACCCATCCCTCGAAGGGAAGCCTGTGATCGTTGGCAGCGACCCAAAAGGGCGTGGTGTGGTTGCTGCTTGCTCTTATGAAGCAAGAGAGTATGGACTTCACTCAGCAATGCCAATCAGAAAGGCTTATCAATTATGCCCACACGGGATTTACATCCGTGGACATTACGAAGAGTATGTGCGTTTTTCTCGAGCAGTTAAAAAATTGCTTGAAAAATATTTTCCAGTAGTCGAGCAGACATCTATTGACGAATTCTATCTTGATTTTACCGGCTGTGAAAGAATTTATGGACATCCTTACTTCTTTGCTTCGAGAATTCAGACTGAAATTAAGCACGAGCTGGGACTTCCCTGTTCAATTGGAATTGCATCGAATAAATTTGTTGCGAAAGTTGCTTCCGATTATGCAAAGCCTCTGGGAATTACTTTTGTCATTCCAGGACAGGAAGCGGAATTTCTTTCACCTCTTCCTGTTGAAGCTATGCCGGGGGTTGGCGAGGTAATAAAAAAAGAACTTAATACTCGTGGATTTTATACCATAGGTCAAATTGCACAAACGCCAAAATCTTATTTTACTTTTGTCTTTGGCAAATACGGTGAAATTTTACACGACCACGCCTGCGGAGTAGGTTCAACTTTATTCGACATAAGTTATGAGCAAAAAAGTATAAGCCGAGAAACTACTTATCAAACCGATACGACAGATATCGAGTTTATGGAAAAAACTTTGTTTGAACTTATCGAAGATGGGGCTAACTCATTGAGAGCAGAAAATTATCTGACAAGAACAATTGGAATTAAATTAAGATATTCTGACTTTGTGACAATTACTCGTGCAAAGACGATAAAAGAGCCTACTGACAACGACAGAATAATTTATTCAATTGCAAAGGAGTTATTTCATAAAGCATATACAAGAAGAGTTTCCGTTAGATTAGTGGGAATTCATTTATCTAACTTTGTCCCGTCAGTAGAGCAGATCTCTTTATTTCCATCGCGAGCAGAAAAAGAACAAAGAATCCTCCGCACAATCGATAAACTGAAATCGAAATTTGGGGATGAGATAATTAGATATGGTGTGGCGTGAATATTTCCGTTATGAAATTTATATTGTGATAAAATTAGGTTATGATGTATCCTGATTTAGCAGAATTTATTTGTACAGCTAAATCATTGATTCATTAACAAAATTGAATTTTGAGCCGTAAAGGGGTGATATGAAATCGAATAATTTCAAAGATCCACGACTAATAGATACACTACGAAAAGACTTAAAAGAGAAAGATCTCATCAAAAAATTAAAAAATGAGTTTCGAAGTATCAGAGAATTTTATATCGATACTGAGAAAAATCTAAAACTGAAAAAGATGAATCGAATTCGTCGGTTCTTTTTTGTTTTATGGTGGATCTTGAAAGGAATGTTCTTCAAGCTAAATCCATTGAGAAGAGTTTTACTTTTTATTGCTTTTGTTTTGATGTTTGGTTCATTCTCTTACTACTCTGATAATGAAGTTGGATCTGTGAGAATTGAGTTTAGCAATCAATTGTGGGCAACTGCAATTATTCTTTTTGTCTTATTACTTGAATTGAAAGATAAACTTCTGGCTCACGATGAATTAAATGCTGGAAGAAAAGTCCAGCTTGCATTACAGCCAGATTCAAATCCCGGAATTTCCAGCTGGGATGTATGGCTTTTCACTCAGCCTGCAAATAATGTGGGCGGTGATTTAATTGACTTTATAAAATTAAAAAATGAAAACTATGGGATTTCACTTGCTGATGTGGCAGGTAAAGGTTTAAAAGCAGCGCTACTTGCAGCAAAACTTCAAACTATTATTCATATAACAATGAACTCAGATGAGCCTCTAGAAAAAAGAGCAAAAAAATTAAATCAATATTTTTATCAGGAAACAATTAGAAGCATTTTTGCTTCTCTTATTTATACAGAATTAAATCAGGATGGAAGAGAATTAAAATTTGTTAATGCAGGTCATCTTCCACCTCTGTTAGTTAAAAATGGAGAAGTGATAGAATTTGAAAAAGGTGGAATTGCGGTGGGTTTAACTACCGATGCTGATTTTGAATGCAGAAGTCTAACTTTAGATAATGATGATATTCTTGTATTTTATTCTGATGGACTTGTTGAAGCACAAAATGAAGCTGGTGCTTTTTATGAAATAGAGAGACTAAAAAAATTTCTCCGTGAGTTAAAAAATTTGAATTCAAGTGAAATTGGTAAAAGAATACTTTTATCGGTCGAAAACTTT
>JBNAWO010000115.1:6752-8042 GCA_049699815.1 Ignavibacteria bacterium
TTTCTGGGTGATGCTAAACCGGATGATGATATTTCAATCGTGATAATTAAGAAGAAAAGAGCTTAGCCGGGGTTATTAAGAATTTGATTTAATTCTTCTTTTAATAGTGAGAAATTTCTTTTTAAATAAATTTGTCTATCCTTTGAATCGAGTATTTCACCTAATTTTACTTTATAATCGTTTGGTGTAAAATCATTAATAATTTTTAAAATTTTCATTGCTTCTTCTCTGGTAACTTTAATTTCAACTCCACGCATAAACATAAATTCAATATCAAAACAATCACGGATTAACTTTTTTGATAGGAAAGCATCAATTTTATTTTTCATCATTTGATTGAGTGTGAGTGCTTTTACAACAACCTGTTTATTGGTGAATTTTGAGAATGCAATTTTTCGTTCCCATTCAAAATCAGTTTTATCTTTTCTAATCTCTATTTTTAATTTTTTAATGTATTGTGGGCTTTGTATTTCAAAAAGGATTGTATAACATGCGTTTTCCGAATTCGTAACCTTATATTTCGATGTTAATTTATCCCTTAAAGTATTAAAGATATTTTTTGCGTTGGCTGTGGTGTCTAACCAGAAATCCAGATCAGTTGAATAGCGATTTAAATTGTGACAGAGCCCTAACATAGTACCGCCACCAAAATAAAGATAATCAAGTATCTTTATGCTGTTTAGAAGTTCAAGAATTTCAATTTCAAAGATCTCTAAAGTTTGTAAGTCTCGCATAGTTTTTCAAAAAATCTTTTAGTTAATAGTGGTGATGTCTTAATGAATTTTGTGACCTGTTTCAGATTTAGTTTTTTAAAATCAATTGCATCATAATCGGTTTTGTATCTTCCAAGTGATTCAAGATAGATGATGTCGAAAAAAGCTTTTTCTGGTGTTGCGATGAAAAAATTATCTTGCCTTTCAAAACCAAAGTACAAATCTTTTTTGATCAGAGTGAAACGAAATTCAAAATCTTTGATTTCAAAAATTCGACAAAGTTTTATTGCAATAGATTCGATTACATTTCTAATTTGTTGTGTTGTAATTCCATAATAACTTAGAGCTGTATTTAACGAAACATAGGAAGAGGTCTGAAGAAAATTTGCAATTTCAAATAAATCTTCGGTGGTCAGTTTTTCCCAGAGCAATTTAGTTGTATAAAAATTTCTTTTCAGACGAATTAATATTCCTTTTTTTACATACCTTGATGCAAGTATCTTTGCAGAAGGTAATGTTATTTTTAATTGCTTTGAAATGTCGTCAATAGTAATGATCTTTGAATTAAATTCTAATA
>JBNAWO010000116.1:0-7735 GCA_049699815.1 Ignavibacteria bacterium
TAATGGTTCTCATCACGATTATTGGGTCTACTATCATCAACATGATAAATCAGCAATCCACCGATGTAAAGATTTTTATCAAAACCAATTTTTTGCCTGTTTTCAATTAAGAAATATTCTTGATTAATGGGCCCCATTCTCCACATTCTATAAGCAACTGGATTTTGTTCAGCATTTGGAATAACTAAATCGGGATTAAAGCCACCAATATCAACGACATTAATCCAGCCAAGCTGTTTTTTGCACCAGACACTCATATGAACTGGGGTCTCTGGAGTATTTCCATTTCCGCCCCACGAACCACCGGCCATCAAACACCAGTTGCCTAATCCTTCGGATGAATTATCCGTGTCGTACAAATCCGGCAAACCAAATATGTGTCCGAATTCATGTGTAAAAACTCCAATTTCAACGAGATCGCCAATCTGATTATTGTTACCCTCAAGTTCAGGTTGAATTGCATAATCACCATCAATTAAAACATATTTACCAGAAATTGAATCAATATCGTTTGTTCTATAAGGTTGTCCGTTGGTTAACATTCTGAAGTTCCACCTATGTGACCAGATGTTTTGAGCACCTGCTTCAGCACCAGCGCCAGTATGAACAACAGCAACAAAACCTATTCTTGGATTACCCTGATTATCGTAGTATTGAATAAATTTAGAATAATCTAAAGTTGAATCTGCAGCTTTAATTAAATCTAAAGTAAATCTTGGCCCTCCATTTGCTGAAAGTCCATTATCTGTTCCAACATAAGAAGCCATTGTTCCTGGAACTTGATACCAATTTGTACAATAACCGGTGAAGTGAAGTTGTTGATAGGAAATTTCTCTATAATAATCTGTAATTGTTCCAGTTGGATTTGGGCCATCAAAGAGTTTTTGTTGAAATTGCTCTCTGGTGTATCTCGGATTTGAATCAGAATATCTACCGAGTAATGTAAGCGCAAAAACTGTATCAGACACTAAAGCGGATTTTGGAAGTAGTCCAGCATTTACTTTTTCTCTGAGTAATCTTCTTTCTTCAAATTTCTTTGCGAAATATCCTTCATTGTAACTCTTTTGAACTTCTTCAAAAAATTTCTTTACATGGTCTGGCATTTTTATGCCAGGTTTGGGTGATTCAATTGCAAAAAGAAATGAGTTGAGTAATAAAAGTATGAGAACTTTTATAAAATATTTCATTGAGTGTCCTCCGTTGTTTTTGAATAGACTTTTATCATTAACTATTTTTGAAATATGAAAATTTTATTAGCAAGTATAAATCCTATAATTGGTTATCTAAAATTTAACTTTGAAAAAATTTTAGCAAATATCAAGTCTGCTGAGCAATTAGGTTCTGACTTGATAGTTTTCCCAGAGCTTGTATTAACCGGTTATCCTCCACTTGATTTACTCGATAAGCGATCATTTGTCGATGAGGTAATTTTTTACAATAATAAAATTGCAGAGTATTCTAAGAATATTGGTGTAATTTTTGGAACCGTAACCCGAATTGAAGATGAATTTGGAACCAATATTTTTAATTCAGTAGTTGTTTGTTATGATGGAGAAATCAAATCAATTCATAAGAAATCTCTTTTGCCAAACTATGATGTTTTTGATGAGGTAAGATATTTCGAACCCTCAAAAGAGATTCACTTACTTGAATTTAAAGGTAAAAAGTTTGGTATAACAATTTGTGAAGACGCCTGGAATGATAAAGATTTTTGGGTTCATCGTCTCTATGAGTTTGATCCAATTGAAGAAAATGTAAAACTTGGGGCTGATTTAATCATTAACATTTCTGCAAGTCCTTTCAGCATTGGTAAAGAAAAAATTCGAACAGAGATGTTCTCTCAAATTGCTCGAAAACATCACAAACCAGTTTTATTTGTTAATCAAGTTGGTGCTAACACTGATTTAATTTTTGATGGTGGTGCAAAAGTTTTCGATAGAAACGGTGATTTAATTCTTGCATCTAATCGCTTTGAAGAAAGTTTTGTTCTTTTTGATACTGAAAGTAATTATGAACCAATAAATTTTGGTTTCGCTTCTGATGTAGAAGAAATTTATAAAGCATTAATTCTGGGAATAAGAGATTATTGTAATAAAACAGGTTTTCAAAAAGTGGTTTTAGGATTGAGCGGCGGAATAGATTCAGCCCTTGTTGCTGTTCTTGCAAAAGAAGCGCTTGGTTCTGAGAATGTTTTATGTGTAATGATGCCTTCACAATTTTCTTCTGAAGGAAGTATCAAACATTCTCAAAAGTTAATTCAGAATATTGGTGTGAAAAGTACAATTATTCCTATTCAATCACTCTTTGAAGAATTTAAAAGAAGTCTAAAAAAGGAATTTAATGATTTACCTGAGGATGTAACGGAAGAAAACTTGCAATCAAGAATTCGCGGTGTTTTGTTAATGGCTTTATCCAATAAATTCGGTTACTTACTACTTGCAACAGGGAATAAGTCTGAACTTGCAACAGGTTATGCAACACTTTATGGTGATATGTGCGGCGGACTTGCACCTATATCAGATGTTTATAAAACAAAAGTTTATGAAATTGCACGATTTGTAAATCGAGAGGAAGAAATTATTCCAATTGAAATTATAAACAAAGTACCTTCTGCTGAACTTCGACCAAACCAAACTGACCAGGACACATTGCCCCCTTATGATATCCTTGATAAAATTTTGTACTTATACATTGAAGAAGCCAAAGAAGAGGATGAAATTGTGCAAGCTGGCTTTGATGGGGAATTGGTCAGAAAGGTTTTAAAAATGGTCGATCACGCAGAATACAAACGAAAACAGGCAGCGCCAGGACTTAAAGTCACAAACAAAGCTTTTGGTTCTGGCAGAAGATTTCCAATAGTTCAGAGGTGGAGATGAAAAAACTAATCTTTTTACTCGTTTCACTTTTTATATCAACTTCAATCTATTCACAGAAAATTTTAAATCTTGAAGTTTCACAAAGTCATTCGAAAATCAAGGCAGGCGAAGATCTTTATTTAATTCTTCAAGTAAAGATTGATTCTGAATGGCATATTAATTCGAATAAGCCAAATGAAGATTATTTAATTCCAAGTGATGTTTCCATCAATTCAAAAGATGGATTTCTTCTGTCACAAAAAATTTTTCCAAAGGCAAAAGAATTAAAATTTGATTTTTCAGATGTTCCTGTTTCTGTATTTGAGGGAATATTCGAAATTCCAGTTGTCGTTAGAGTCCCGGAAAATTTGAGCGAAGGAAAATATAATTTTGAAATTGAATTTTCCTATCAAGCCTGTAATAATCAAACCTGTTTGCCTCCTGACAAAGAGAAAATTCCAGTCGAAATAGAAATAGTTTCTAAATCTGATGATGTAGTCAAAAATTCTGATTTTAATTTTTCAGCATTTAATAAAAAAGAGCAGCAAGAAAATAAAGTAAGTTCACTTTTTGATGAAGGAAATCTTTTGCTTTCCTTTTTACTTGTTTTTTTAGGTGGACTTGCTCTCAATTTGACGCCTTGTGTTTATCCATTAATTCCAATTACACTCGGTTATTTTGGTGGTCAAAGCGAAAGCAAAACTTCGAGATTATTCGCACTCGCACTTGTTTATGTAATCGGTATGGCAATTACTTACTCGGTAATTGGAGTTGTAACTGCACTAAGTGGAAGTTTATTTGGTTCATTGCTTCAAAATCCATTTGTTTTAATTGGAATTGCTCTTGTACTCGTCGCACTTTCTTTAAGTATGTTTGGATTGTATGAATTTCAATTACCTTCATCGTGGATGGTAAAATTTGGTGAGGCTCGCTCAGGTTACTTTGGTGCTTTGTTTATGGGATTAACAATGGGCATTGTTGCGGCACCTTGCATTGGTCCATTTGTAGTTGGATTACTTACTTTTGTCGGTGCTAAAGGTGATCCCTTGTTTGGGTTTTTTATTTTCTTTGTTCTCGCACTTGGACTTGGTTTTCCTTACATCTTCCTTGCAGTATTTTCTGGCAAGATTAAATCACTTCCGCGAAGTGGTGAATGGATGATTGCGGTAAAGAAAATTTTTGGATTTGTTTTAATCGGAATGGCAATCTATTTCTTGCTTCCACTCTTGCCTGAATCCTTCAGAGGTTATATTCTGCCGTCATTTATGATATTGAGTTCAGTTTATCTTCTTATTTTCGATAAGACAGGCAATAACATCAAAATATTCTCTTACATAAAAAATGGAATTCTGATACTTATTGCTTTAATAGGTTTGTGGTTGTTAATTCCAACTGAGAAAGAATCAATTGAATGGAATAAAGTAAATGTAGAGCAAATTGTTTTGGGTGATGGTCAGCCAGTCATTATTGATTTTTATGCAGATTGGTGTGTGCCGTGCAAGGAGCTTGATGCAATGACTTTCACTGATAAAAATGTAATTGAAGAATCAAAAAGATTTAAAAGATATAAGATTGATTTGACTTCAACTGGAAGTGAGCAAACTCAACTTGCGATGAAGAAATATTCAATTGTTGGAGTTCCAACAGTAATTTTGTTTGATTCCGATGGGAATGAAGTCAAAAGAATTACTTCATTTGTGAAAGCGGACGAATTCTTGAAAATGATGAAAGAAGTGAAGTGAAATTTTTTTCTTATAAAAAAACTTACATTGCAAAAACTTTACAATCTCTTTAGCTTTGTAAATGAAAAATGAAAGATTAGAGGAAAAATGGAAAAGGAAATCAAAGAACTAACTCATGTGACCATCCGCTTTGCCGGTGACTCAGGCGATGGTATGCAATTAACCGGAAACATTTTTGGAGATACAACTGCCCTTGTCGGTAACGACTTAAGTACGCTACCAGATTATCCATCAGAAATTCGAGCACCCGCAGGAACGCTTTATGGTGTAAGTGGATTTCAATTGCATTTTGGTTCTCAAGAAATTTATACTCCTGGTGATCAGCCTGATGTTCTGGTTGCAATGAATCCTGCTGCTCTGAAAGTCAATTTAAAAGATTTGTATCCAGGCGCAATTATCATTGTTAACAGCGATGCCTTTGATCAAAAAAATTTGCAGCTTGCTCACTTTGAATCGAACCCACTTGAAGATGGTTCGTTATCACAATTTCAGGTAATTTCAGTTCCAATCACAACTTTAACTTTAAATGCACTTGAAGGGCTGGGTCTTTCAATGAAAGAAATGACCCGTAGTAAAAATTTCTTTACACTGGGATTAACTTACTGGATGTTTGATCGTCCGCTCGAGCCTACAATAAAATGGATACATGAAAAATTTGGTAAAAATCCAAAAATTGCTGAAGCAAATGAGAAGGCTCTAAAAGCTGGTTATTACTTTGGCGATACTGCCGAAATTTTTACAATGAGATTTGTTATTAAACCTGCTAAACTTGAGCCAGGAATTTATCGAAATTTAATGGGTAATGAAGCTTTAGCACTTGGTTTTATTGCTGCATCGAAGAAAGCTGGCATCCCGCTCTTTCAAGGCTCATATCCAATTACTCCTGCAAGCGAAATTCTTCACGAATTAAGTGCGTTGAGAAATTACGATGTAATAACTTTTCAAGCCGAAGATGAAATCGCTGGTATATGTACAGCAATTGGTGCTTCGTTTGCTGGTGGGTTGGGGATTACTACCACAAGCGGACCCGGATTTTCTCTAAAGAGCGAAGCAATGGGTCTTGCAGTGATGGCGGAATTACCAATTGTAATTTGTGATATTCAAAGAGCGGGTCCCAGCACAGGAATGCCGACTAAAACTGAGCAAGGTGATCTGCTTCAAGCAATGTTTGGAAGAAATGGAGAAGCTCCAATTCCAATTATTGCTGCAAAAAGTCCAGCTGATTGTTTCAATGCTGCTTATGAAGCTTCTCGAATCGCAATTAAATATATGACTCCTGTTATTTTAATGTCTGAAGGTTATATTGCACAGGGATCCGAACCCTGGAAAATTCCTGATCCTGATTCACTTCCACCGATTGAAGTTAAATTTGCTAAACCAGAAGATTTTCAAGATCAGAAATTTCAACCTTATTTGAGGAATGAGTTGAATGTTAGACCATGGGCAATACCAGGTACACCAGGACTTGAACACAGAATTGGCGGACTTGAGAAAAGACACAT
The DNA here is from genome assembly GCA_049699815.1 of Ignavibacteria bacterium. Lineage (GTDB taxonomy): Bacteria > Bacteroidota > Ignavibacteria > Ch128b > Ch128b > Ch128b. The sequence continues at coordinate 6,100 of JBNAWO010000116.1, forward strand.
AACTGGTGAAGTTACAAGTGACCCGATGAATCACGAATTCATGGTTAAGCTAAGAGAAGAAAAGATTCAAAAAATAGCAGACGATATTCCTTTGCAGGATGTTTATGGTGACTCTGAAGGCGATCTACTGGTTCTGAGCTGGGGTGGAACATTTGGTGCTATACGTGATGCAGTTAATCGTGTCCGAGATAAAGGTTATAAAGTTTCTCAAGCGCATTTGTTTTATCTCAATCCAATGCCAAAAAATTTGGAAGAAATTTTGCATAACTTCAAGAAAATCTTGGTTCCGGAATTAAATCTTGGTCAGCTCGCTTTTATTATTCGGGCCAAATATTTAATTCCAGTTTATCAGTTGAATAAAATTCAAGGTCGACCATTTAGATCATCAGAAATTGAACAGAAAATTTATGAATTGTTAGGAGTAAATTAATATGACGAATATAACTCCCGAAGTAAAATATACACCAAAGGATTTTCAATCCGATCAAGATGTAAGATGGTGTCCAGGGTGTGGTGATTACAGTATTTTAGCTCAAGTTCAAAGAACTCTTCCACTATTAAATATTAAGAAAGAAGATTATGTCTTCGTATCCGGAATTGGATGCTCAAGTCGGTTTCCATATTATGTAGATCTTTATGGCTTTCATGGAATTCATGGAAGAGCACCAGCAATCGCAACGGGAATTAAATTAATCAATCCAAAACTTTCTGTCTGGGTTGCAACTGGCGATGGTGATTTGCTCTCGATTGGTGGTAATCATTTCATTCATGCCTGTAGAAAAAATATGGATCTAAAAATTCTTCTATTTAATAATCGAATTTATGGATTGACTAAAGGGCAGTACTCACCAACATCTGAATTAAATAAAGTCACAAAAAGTTCACCTTACGGAACAGTTGACTATCCATTTAATCCAGTTGCACTTGCAATTGGGACTGAGGCAACATTTGTCGCACGCTCTATGGATAGAGATCCAAAACATCTACAAGAGATGATTTTAAGAGCTGGTCAACACAAAGGTCTTGCTTTCATTGAAATTTATCAGAATTGTAATATTTTCAATGATGGTGCATTCTTTCATCTTACTGAAAAAGAATACAAACCTGAAAATGTTGTTTATCTCAAACATGGTGAACCTTTAATCTTTGGTAAAGGAAATGATAAAGGAATTAGAATGGATGGAATGACACCGGTTGTTGTATCGCTTAAGGATGGTAAATGGTCAAAGGACGATCTGCTTGTTCATGATGAGTTTAATCCTGACCCAGCTTATGCATCAATGCTGGCTCATATGAATGAAAAACCAGGTTTACCAACTCCAGTTGGTGTATTTCGTCAGATTTTTAAACCAACTTACGATGAGATGTTGCACGATCAGATAAAGAAAGTTAAAGAGAAAAAAGGTGAAGGTGATTTACGAAAATTATTCTTTGATGCAACCACCTGGGAAATTAAGTAAAGAGCTTTCCATTTTTGTTGAATGATAGAATTTGAGTCACCCTTCTGGGGTGACTTTTTTTATGCTTTTTTTTAATGATGAAATTTTGTGAGCAATTATTGCTCTTAAAGAAAAACTCGTGACTTTCCATTTCAACTTAATTTTATAAATTAGAAAACAATTATTGTTCAATACTG
>JBNAWO010000117.1:0-7591 GCA_049699815.1 Ignavibacteria bacterium
CGTAAAGGATTAAAAATTTTGATCCAAATTTCTGATTGATGAGTTTACAAATCTCAGCAAATTTTTCTGGTTCACATCTTTTTGAACTCCAACCACCACCAGGAATAATTGCAATACAATTTTTGTCTATCTCATTTATGGAAAAATATTCGTCGGCAAATTTCTTTTCTTCATCTGTAATAAAGTAGAATAATTCCTTAAAGTCAGTTTTGATATTTAGAATTTTTAAAAATTCAAGATGAGCCAAAGCACTGTGAAGGTCTGGATCTGTCAATTTCACTTTAATATCATAAGCATAATTTCTTCCGCGTTTATCATAACCAACTTTTAATTTTGCTTTAGTGAGAAATGTAAATTGAGCAGTTCGTGGGTTTGAATAAAAATCAAAAATTATATCGAAATTTTCTTTTCTTAATTGGTTTATCAACTTTAAATTTCCAATTAAAGAGTTTCTGAATTCATAGATTTTTGAGATGTATGGATTATATTTTATTACAGGCGCTGCAAAATTTTCGGTTAAATAATGGATCTCGCAATTGGGGATTTCTGAAATTAAATTTTTTAGGACAATTGTTGATAGAATTAAATCACCAATCCCTCTCGGTTTGATGATTAAAATTTTTTTGATTGTATCTTTGCTTATTGTCATATAATTTTTAACTAAATTAAAAAAAACGCATTTGTTACTGAAATATGAATACGATTCTTGAAACACTTAAACTTGCAAAAGAATATCTGGAAAGACACCAAATTGAAAATCCAAGATTAAACGCCGAGCTTCTTCTTTCAGAAATTTTAGGTTGTAAGCGTCTTGAACTTTACACAAATTTTGAGAAACCACTGAGCAAAGAAGAAATCCAAAAGTATCGAGAATACCTTTTAAGAAGAGCAAAAGGTGAACCTATTCAATACATAACAGGCAAAGCATATTTTTATGGATTTGAGTTTATTGTAACGCCAGAAGTTTTAATACCCAGACCTGAAACCGAAATTTTAGTTGAAGAAGTAATTAGTTCATTCGACAAAAATGAAAAATTAAAGGTTGCTGATATTTGTGCTGGAAGCGGAAATATTGGAATTACTTTAGCAAAATTTTTCCCCAATTCAAAAGTTGACTGCATAGACATTTCACCAAAAGCGATAGAAATTGGTCGAATGAATGCAAAGAGATTGGAGGCAGAGAATGTGACTTTCCTTCAAATCGATATTTTAAAAGACAATCTTCCTGAAAATGATTATGATGTAATTGTCTCAAATCCGCCTTACATTTCAATTGATAAGAAAAATAAGTTGCAAAGAGAAGTCCGTCTATATGAGCCTTCGATTGCACTGTTTGTTGATGATGAATTAAAATTTTATCGAAGAATTATTGATTTGAGTGAAGACTATCTGAAAGAAAAGGGCAAATTGTTTTTTGAAATTGACAATGAAATTTCTTTAAGCGTTTATAACTTAATGAAAGAAAAAAAATTTATTTCTATTTCAATCAAAAAAGATTACGCAAATCTTAATAGAATAATATCAGGAGTAAAAATAAAATGAGAGCAGTTATTCAAAGAGTAAGTCGTGGTAGTGTAAAAATTGGAGAAGATTATTATAGAGAAATTGGATTTGGAATGGTTGTTTTGCTTGGCGTTCATAAAGACGATACTGAACTGGATGCAGTAAAACTCGCTGAAAAAATATGTAACCTGAGAATTTTTAATGATCAAAATGAAAAATTAAATCTTTCTATAAATGATGTAAATGGCGAGATGTTAATTATCTCACAATTTACTTTGTATGGTGATTGCAAAAGAGGAAATCGTCCAAGTTTTACCGACTCAGCAAACGCTGAGAAAGGGAATTTATTGTATGAAACATTTGTGAAAGAGTGTAAGAAATTGCTCGGAGTTGAAAGAGTGAAAACAGGAATCTTTGGTGCAATGATGACCGTCGAAATTATTAATGAAGGTCCAGTTACAATCATTGCTCATACAGACTACAACAAAACTTTATCCGAAAAATGAAAAAACGAGTAATGATGATTTTTGTTGACGGATTGGGAATTGGGAAAAGCGACCCTGAAATTAATCCTCTCGTTCGTTTTAAGTTTAATTTCTTTCAAAATTTTTTTGGTGGTTTCCCTACGCTTAAAAAGTCAAGAATTGAGAAAAAGTATTTCAGCATCAGGTCTGTCAATGCAACAATGGGAGTCGAAGGTTTACCTCAAAGTGGAACAGGTCAGACAGCAATATTTTGTGGCTTCAATGCATCAAAATTTATTGGGAAACATTTTGGTCCATACATTTATTCAACACTGAAAACGTTCGTTCAAAAGAAAAATATCTTTTCTGATCTAGAAAAAAGAAATTTTTCCACTTACTTTTCAAATGCCTATCCGCAAAAATTTTTTGATTATTTAAGAGATGGAAGAAGAACATTAAGCGTTACAACATTTTCATACTTAGCAGCGGGTAAAAAGCTTAATGATATAAAAACTCTTCTCGATGGAAAAGCAATTACTGCAGAAATCACGAACGATGTATGGAACTCAAAACTTGGCTACGATTTGCCGGTGATTAAACCACAAACGGCTGGAAAAAGATTTTATGAAATAAGTCAAGAATATAATTTTAATTTGTTTGAATACTTCTTGACTGATTATGCCGGTCATAGTCAGGATTTCGATTATGCATTGGAAGTTCTAACTAAATTAGATGGATTTCTTGAAGGAATAATTTCGAATATGGACTTTAAAAAAGATTTGTTGATTTTGATCTCAGATCACGGAAACATTGAAGATTTATCTGTCAAGGGGCATACAAGAAATCCAGCACTTGGAATTTTTGTCGGTAATTCTCATCAAGAATTTTACAATAAAGTAAATTATCTATATCAACTTAAGAGAAGAATAATTAACTATCTTGAAAGTTAGTGACTATCCAGTTATAAAAGTTTTATTGCTTTTATTAGTTGGATTTTTGGTTGGATATTTTATTTCTATCCCTTCAAATGTCTTTTTTCTCATCTCTATTGTTCTATTTCCTCTGATTCTGATTTTTAAGAATAGAAATGAAACTTTAACAAATGTTTTTATGATTTTGATGATAATCAATGTTGGAGCTTTTGTCTTTTCGTCTGAATTTAATAGCAATAAAAAAGAATTAAAATTGCTCGATACATTTGTAGATCGAAAAGTCCTGCTCTACGGTCAAGTTTCTAAAGTTGAATATTTTGATAAAGATAAAATTCAATTTGAACTATTAACTGACTCGCTCTTTTATAGAAAATATAATTTTCACGTCCGTAAAAATATTCTGGCGAATTTGGACTTAAAGGAAAGCTCGTTCCCATTAAATTATTTTGATAAAATCATTTCACCGGGAAATAAAATCAGAATTTTTGGAACTCTTATAAAACCCCCTGAGCCTCCTTATCCTGGCGACTTTAATTTAAAACTTTATTTAAGATCAAAAGACATTGATTATATTTTTCAATCGACCAACTTCGACGAATTAAACCTTATCGATGAAAATAATTATCTCTTGAATTACAAGAAATATCTAAGCAAGCTTCGACAGAAAATAAAATTTCAAATTGAAAATAATTTCGCTCCAATTGAAGCTGCTTACATCAAGGGCTTATTTATTGCTGAAAGGAGTGATATTCCGGATGAAGTGAAAACTAATTTTGTTAATTCAGGAGTTATTCATGTTCTCGCAGTTTCCGGCTTACATACAGGTTATATCGCTTTAATTCTTTTAGCTTTATTTGGAAGATTTAGATTAATATTAAAAGTTATTCTTGTTTCAATTGGTCTTTTTGTTTTTGCACATATTGCTAATCTTTCACCTTCAGTAATTAGAGCAAGCTTGATGAGTATTGTGGTTCTGTTAAATCTTCTTACTGAAAGAAAAACTTTTCTATTAAATTCAATTTCAATTGCAGCGTTGATTATTTTAATCTTAAATCCGCTTGATGTATTAAATCCAAGTTTTCAACTGTCATTTTCAGCTGTTTTGTCAATTGCATTAATTTATCCAGTGATGAATAATTTTCTAAAAAAATTAAATATATCAGGATTTAAAAAATCAATCTTAGATCTTGTTTTAATTTCAATTGCTGTTTCAATCGGGACATTCCCTTTCGTTGTGAGTTATTATCAGAAATTTTCAATTGTCTCTTTGCTGGCAAATTTGATTGTGATACCTTTAACAGGATTGATACTTGGTGGAATTATATTAAATCTCGTTGTTCTAAATCTTTGCACTTTATTGTTTCCAATTTATAAAGTTGTGTTAGTTACTTTGATTGATTTTAATTTTTATGTGGTCAATTTTTTCGGAAGTTTACCTTTTGCATATACAACGATTAAAAATTTCTCGTTAATGAATTCAGTTGTATATTATTTTATCGTTTTAATTGTATTAGTGATTTTAAATTCAAAGTATAAAGCCGAATTAAAGTTTATCTTAATTAGTCTTCTAATTTTTAATTATGTTTATCATTATGATTTATTGGATAAAAATTTTGTTGATAAAAATAAAGATTATTTAATGTTGTTTAGAATGAGCAATTCAAATGTAATTTTATTGACTTCTAATAAAGATAACTTCTTAAAATTTTTTGAGCGAAGTGATTCTTTGTCAAAGGTTAAAAAAGATTTAAATAAATTAAATCAGCTCCTTGATAATTTGGGGATTAATAAAATTGAGCTTGCGAGTTTTACTTCCCACTCGATTTTCTTAACAAATGATTTAAATTCTAAACTTTACCGAACGAACATCAATAGGCTCGAAGAAAAAATCTGGTTGATTGGGAATATAAATCTTGAAAAGTCAAATGATGGTTTCTCAAATTTTGATCGTTACACATTTATCCCTAACTCTTTTTCTGAAAGTTTTCGACTAAAAAATCTCAGTTTAATAATTACGCCCTTGGAATTTGATAAAGTCTCAAAAAAACTTATGGTTAAAAATCTAAATTTTATCTGGGTCAAACCAAAACTGGATACCCTCTTTGTTCGGTTGAGAAGTAATGCAATAGAGTCAATTCCAATTAATTTTGAAAATAAAAGATCAAAGATTTTTGAGATCAATTCCGCTGGATTAAGAGAAATTAAATGGTAAAAAACTTGAATAAAGAGTTGATAAATTTTCAACCAAAACACTTGACTGACTTTTTAGCTTTATCTATTCTGATTTACTTCAAGAATTTTAAATTAGTGTTTAGACAGATTTTAATTCCACAATTTATTTCAGCTGTAATTGTTTACATCCTTTACATTAGTTTATACGGCGAATTTAATCTTACATATTTCCTTTCGAATGAAGGAAAAATTTTTCTTGTTGCTCTCCTGATTATTTTTATTTTCAATTTATTTAATTCTATTTATCAGTCAATCAAAATTGTGATTTTTAATAATCTTGAATTAAGAAATTTTAATTTCAAATTTTTAATTCTACTTTTAACTGTAACTCGTCTTTCCCTATTAATTACAATGATTACTTCTTTTTACTTTGAAAATTCTTTTCTACTGATTGCTCTCACATTTATTATTTTGAATACACTTTTTTATCAATTCATTTTTAATGAAGCTGAAAAAATATTCACAGGATTTCAATTGAAAAGAAAAGCTATTGAAAGTTTAAAATTAAACCTGAGAGCTTTCTTACTTGGATTGTGCAGTCGTTTCCTGATAATTATTATTCCAATTTTTGCAACATTTTCAATTTTTATCGTATATGAGTTCGTGAAAATTTTGATTACAGGTAAAACATTCTTTTTTGTAATTGATAGTTTGGTTGAATTACAAATATGGATATTATGTTCAATCATTCTCTTTTTAATTGCAAATCCATTTCAATATTTTACAATGATGATTTATCACAAATATTTTTATCTAAAAGAAATCTTTTTACACAAAACAAATTAAATGACCAATGAAACTACGGGAAAAAGCAAACGAAATTTCAAAAGCTGAAGATATTAAACATGTCAATGCAGCAATAAATGGCGATCAAGATGCTTTCACCTGGCTGATGAAAAAATATAAAGGTCCTTTGCAAAATTTAATTTACAGGATGGTAAGTGATAAAAATGAAATTGAGGATTTAATTCAAGAAGTTTTTATTAAAGCTTTTAATTCACTCAGGAATTATAATCAAGAATATGCATTTTCGACCTGGATTTATCGAATTGCAATTAACAATACAATTGATTATCTGAGGAAGAAAAAACTTGAAACTTTTTCTATTGATTCAGAAAACGATGAAGATGACGATCGACCAAAATTTGAGATCCCCGACACAAGTTATTCAGCTGATGCAAATATTATTCTTGAGCAGAGACAGCAAATAATTAACGATGCGATAAATTCACTTCCAGAGAAATATAAAAAAGTAATAGAGCTCCGCCATAAGGAAGAGCTCTCATACGAAGAAATTGCTGAAATTTTAGATTTGCCGATTGGAACTGTTAAGGCTCACTTATTTCGAGCTCGTGAGCTTCTGAATAAATATCTCAAAAACAAATTGAGATTTCTCTAAAATTATTTTCTCTTTTCTTTTCTAACCAGAATGTTATCAATTAATCCATATTCTTTTGCTTCTTCTGGAGAGAAATAACGATCACGGTCAGTATCTTTTTCAATCTGTTCAACATCTTTACCGGTATGGAAGGACAGTATCTCGTTTAATTTTCTTTTGACTCTCAAAATTTCTTCTGCTTGAATTGAGATATCAGTTGCAGTTCCTTGAAATCCACCCCACGGTTGGTGAATCATAATTCTTGAATTTGGTAGTGCAGTTCTTTTACCCTTTGTTCCACCTGCCAGAAGTACAGCACCCATACTTGCAGCCATTCCAATGCAAATTGTTGCAACATCGCATTTCACATATTGCATCGTGTCGTAAATCGCAAGTCCTGCATAGACACTACCACCAGGTGAGTTAATATAAAGATTAATGTCTTTATCTGGATCCTCAGATTCAAGAAAAATTAATTGAGCAATTACGAGACTTGCAATGTGATCATCGATTGGAGTTCCAATCATAATAATTCTTTCTCGAAGTAAACGAGAAAAAATATCCATACCTCTTTCGCCGCGTCCAGTCTGTTCAATTACATAGGGAACAAGCTGATTGTAAAAATCAAAATTTTTCATAATTCACTCCTTCTTATAAAACAACTTTTTGAGTTGTAATTTTAATTTTAGGTTTTAAGAAATTATAAATTTTATCTTCCAGTAGTTCTTCCAGTAAATTTGCACCACGAGATCGGAGGTAGTTGTTTATTTGATCGACAGGCAATTGATATTTCTCAGAAAGCTTTTGCGCATATTCATTTATTTCTTCATCAGTCAAATCTAAATTGAATTGTTTAAGCAATGATTTTTTAATGATAAACCAGATGACATTTTTTTCGGCAATTGGTTTGACCATCTCTGATAATTGTTCGTTGCTTAAGTTTTTATATGCCTCTTGCTTTTTTAGTTCACTTATAAAGTTAGAGGTTGATTTTTCAACCATTGAAGGTGGAGGAGTAACTCTAAATTTTTCAATTAAAATATCTTCAAGCTTCCTTTTAAGGGATTTTTCTTCTTCGTTAT
>JBNAWO010000118.1:0-7512 GCA_049699815.1 Ignavibacteria bacterium
TTTAAATCCATACATTAATTTTGAATCACTTCCGAACTCAATTCCTCTTCTCCAAGTCTTAGCAGCATTTCTATAAAACACACTTCCAAAAACCTCAAATGGAACTATTTCATCTTTTATTACACTGCTGAACAATGTAAGATCAAATGTATTATCAGCAAAAACAGGTAAATCAGCAAATAGTAATCTTCCTTTCAAACCAAGTTCAAAGTTTGTTGAAAATTGTGGCTTTAAATCTGGATTTAATAAACCTGCACCAGCATCTGAACTCAGTGGAAAATTATCTAACTCGTTCCCGGCTGGAACATCAAAACTATAACCTGCAGAACCATAAATTGCAAGATCAGGTCTTAATTTATAATTAAAACCTATCTTTGGAGTAAAAGCATTAAATACTCTGGTAGAATTTCGAGTTTCAGCGGTTCTATCTACATCATAAAATAAAACTTTATCATATCTGCCACTAACTAAGATGTTTAATTTATCCGGGATCAAAGAATAAGTATCAAGTAAGAAAAATCCAGTATTTGAAATTGTTTCATTTGTAATTCCACGCAAAACATCTGTTTTCAAACCATTAACATTAGTATAAACTTCAATTGGACCTGTTTGATAAAATAAATCAATTCCTGCAGTTAATTCATTTTTATTACCAAGAAGCAACATTCGATTAGTGTATTTAGCATTTCCGCCTGTTCCCCATCTATTGTAGATGCGATATCGCTTATCAACTCTCTCAAAGTACTTTATTGTACCATAGCCAGAAACTTCAATTTCATTTGCGTTATTTTCTCCCCAGAACTTATTATATCTCACTCCAACTCTTCCTTTTCTTGAATATCTTCTATAATCAAAATTCTTTTCATCAGGTGCCGCTTGAAATGGATCCTGCTGATATTCTACAAGTTTGAGTGAGCCAGGTAACTTAATCACTCCATCAACATAATATCCAAGAACTTCTAACCTTGAATTATCAGAAGGAGTTACTTCAAAAACTGTATTTAAAATATTCCAGAAATCTGGACTGTGTTCACGGTAGCCTTTATAATTATGGTAAGTGTAAGTTAAAATTAAACCAGTATTTTTAGAACGCATATTTATTTTAATTCCATTCCGTCGTAATCCATAATTTCCAATTTCATTAAACTGCGAGACATAATTGACCGGCGAATAAACATTATTAATAAAGTTCACAACTCCACCCGGTGCATTTGTATATAAAGATGAAGAGTTACCCTTGACAATTTCGATTCTCCCAACAGCATTAAAATCAATTGCTTCAATACGAGTTTGTCCATCTGGCTCTGATTCTGGAATTCCATCAAGTAAAATTCTAACGCCACGAATTCCACTATTTGAACGGCTGCCAAATCCTCTAATAGCGATTCGAACATCGTGATTCCCGTATCTCGATTGCATAAAAACACCTGGAACAAATCCTAGAACATCATTAATCGAAACTTTTTTATCGAACTTGTAATCAATATTTGTCAAAGTCGAAACAGAATATGGAATATCAATCGCTCTTTGATATGACCTTGTTCCCGTGACAACGACTTCTTCAAGCTGATATGAGATTGTGTCTGATTTGGGAATTAAATAATACTTATCATTGTATTTCTGTTGTGCAAAAAGCAAAATCGGTAGAATTATTAATGATAAAATATGTTTAAGCTGCATATTTCCTCCACGATTTTTATTAATTAAAGTTCTTGTTACTCCTACTTTAACTTAATTGAGTGTTTATAATTTAATTTCTGAAAATGTAATGACTAAGACATTAATAAAAATTTTATTTTAAAGTTATAACTTTCATTGTCAATTATGTCTTAGTCATTTTTCTTCAATCACCTTAAAAAGTATTTTTAGTTAACAAATCGTGGAGGTGGGTCTGGAATGATGAGACATAAGTCAAAAGGATTATCAACTGAGGTGAATGAAAAATATAAAAAGTTTAATAATGGTTGATTCAGGAATTTATTCAGAAGAAAATACTCCATTTGGATTGAAGCTAAAAGCTGTTTGATAGGCAAGGGCAAATCCTGGCGGTGACTATTGTTGACAATATAACTGACAAATATCTCTTCCAATTCTTTTTCTTTTATATCATTTATACATTTATAAAAGATCGAATCTTCTGTCTCCCATTTGGAAATTATGTCATAAAGTTTGCCGTTAAAACGAAATTCATGTTCCTCAATAAATTCGAGCTTGATTAATTTTTTTTGTAAATCAACTTTGGAAAAACTTAAGATTTCAATGACCTGATTAAAGTTATTCGATCTTATTTGTTCATAAATTGTTCGCTTATGATAATTCTTGATTTGATTATAAACTATAATCACACCGATAGAATTGGACAAGAAAAAGTTGAATAAAACGAAGTATGTCAAAAGTTTTTTAAGTATCATTAATAACCGGTCATTCTTTAATCCAATTTACAAAATCACTAAAAAAAATTTCAATGTTCCCCAAAATTTTTCTCACCCGCGGTAATTCTAATTTTCAGGTAATTTGCAGGTGTAGGCAAAGGACAAGTTGCATATCTTGTAAATGCACAGGGCGGATTATAAGCTTTGTTAAAATCTAAAATTACTTTTCCATTAGAACCAGGTTTATCTGCATAGAGGAATCTTCCTGCACCATAGGTTTCTTTTCCGTTCGTTTCATCAGCAAAAACAAAAAATAACTTATCACCACTATCAATTGCTTCGAGTTCATAGACTTTTCCTTTGATACTAAATCTCACTATACCCGGTGAAATTTCTTTCTCAGGTATCCCTATGATTGAAGGGACTAAAATTTCTTTTGGAGGATTGTATGGAACAAAGTCAGCAACTATTCTCCAATCTTCATTTATAGGAAATCTTTCAATACCCTTAAACTCTTTGACAAGCGGTGCATTTAAATTTCTAACTCTCAAAGCATACTTATCCCCTCTTTTGATAATAAACCACCTATAACTTTTATAAGAAACAACCGTTGGCTTGCCTGTCAAATCATGATTAAGATAAATTCTTTTAACAGGTAGACTATCAACGAACAGCTGAACATTATCATTTGAAATCATTTCAATTGATGTATCCCTCAAAACAAAAGTGCAAATATTTTCTGGCAATTCAGGGTCTTTAATGACAAAATCGTTTTCCTTACTAGAACCAAAAGTATTATTGCCTTCTTTCAGAAAGAACAATCCAACCAGATTTAACCAACCATTTTCTTTCTTCAAATTCTCTATTCGTTTCTGATGCCAGTCATTGATTTCTTTAATGTATTCTGGTGAACCCTTTTCTTCATAATTTTCACAACTTGAAAAAATTAAGAATAAAGAAATTGCAAGTAGTAACTGAATTTTCATTTCTATCATCCCAAAAGATTTTATTTAAGTATTTGATTTAATAAAGTTACTGGATGAATTACTTTTACATCCACACCAAATTTTTCTGTTCCATATCTAATTTGACCAAGACAACCAGGATTACCCGTTAAAACAATTTTTGCATTTGTTGATTTTATGTTCTTCATCTTCCGTTCAAGAATTTGCATTGATGAATCGTAATTAACAATATTATAAATTCCAGCCGAGCCACAACACCAGGTCGCTTCGTTAAGCGGAACGAGTTTGAGACCTTTGATTTGTTTCAATACATTTTTTGGTTCTTCCGAAATTTTTTGTGTATGAACTAAATGGCAGGCTTCGTGGTAGGTTACTTCAATCTCATTTTCAGTTTGAAATTTACTCATATCAAAGTTGTAATAAATAAATTCCATCACATCTTTAACTTTTGAAGAAAATTCTTTTGCTTTTGTCGAATAAGTTTCATTGTCCTTCAAAATGTGTTCATATTCTTTCATAAAAGCACCGCAACCTGCCGAATTAGAAATAATCAAATCGTAATTGTAAATCGAGAAACTATCGATAGTAGCTTTTGCGAGTTTTCGAGCCTGCTCTAAATCACCATTGTGTGCAGGTAAAGAACCACAACAAGTTTGATTTCTGGGAATTATAACTTCACATCCAAGTTTTGATAGCAATTCTATTGTATCTTTATTAATATCCGAAAACATCACATTCATCAAGCAACCAACCGGAAAAATAACAACAAACTTCTTCTCGCCTTTTGCCTTCACAACCTCAGGAAAAATTTCATCGGAAAAGTAATCAGAAATTTCTGGCGAAAGTCGATTTACTTCATAGAGTTTTTTTGATATTAGTTTTAAAATTTTTTCAACTGGTCTTCGTATAAAAGATCTCTGATAAGATCTTAAAATTTTTGCATAAAACTTAAGCAACTTAAAATTCGGGAGTATTTTTCTAAATGCAATCTTCTTAATTAATCTCGAAACTGGAGAAACATATTCACTATTTTCTATATGAACACGAGCAGCTTCAACCAATGAGCCATATTTCACACCGGCTGGACATGCAGTTTCACAAGCCTGACAATCGAGACAAAAATTCATTTCAAAAGCAAATTTTTCTGTGATTGATAGTTTCCCTTCGGCTACATATTTAATAAGTCGAATTCTTCCTCTTGGTGAAGAAGCTTCGTCAAAATTTAAATTATAAGTTGGACAGGCTTGCAAACACATTCCGCAATGGATGCAGCTTGATAAAATTTCATCTGATGGTAAATCAAGCTCAGAATAAAAACCTGAATTCATTTCTTTTTCCTTAATCCAGTTTCAATGAAAAAATCTTTTGTTGTAATTTGAAGATAAAGATATTCTTGATCTTCGAGAAGAAGAATTTCTTTTTTGATTTTATCACCATCATAATCAAGAATACGAGCCATTTTCTGAAAATCGCCATCCCGGCAATCTAGATTGTAATGCACAAAAATTCTTCCAAGTGTATCTAAATAATTTTCAGTCACAACTTTCCCCAAATTCAAGCCTGGATCTACGCCGACTTCATCAAGTTGAAGCAATCGACCATCTTTTGAAAAAAATGCACGATACAATATTCCACGAACATCATTAGCCCATTTGAAAAATGCATATTCTTTTATATCAAAATCTTCTTCAGAAAAAAATCGTTCGAAGTCCCAAACTCCAACAGGTAACTCCAATCTTGGAATGTAATATACCTGCCTTAAACAATAATTAAATGGTTTCAATCTAAATTTTCTTTTTGCAATTGATTTGTAATTAGAATTTTCAAAGCAATAACTGAAATAGGCTTTCTGAATATCGTCAAGAACCGGACGAAATCGTTTAACATTTTCCCATATCGTTCTTTCGTTTTTCTGATTATACTCATTCAACAAAAAGTAATTTATTGAGTCAATTTCAGAGAGATGTGGAAACCTTTTTGTCTTTGCTTCATACCAGATTTGTTTCAAAAAATATCTTTGAAGCAAAGTATCATCAAAAATGTAACCGTAGTTTGCAAGAATTTCAGCTTGAAGTAATTCTCTTTCTACTGGAAGGAGTTTTGTAATTTCTACTCTTTCTAAAATTTTATCTGGATTATAAAGTCTGACATTAAATTCACTTTGAGCGAAAAGTAATCTCGTAAGAAGAAAAAGGAACAAAAATTTTCGAAAATTACTTTTCATAATTATCCCTCAAAGTTTTTTATTTCACTTAATGAATGAGGTAATCTACCCTCACACTTTGGTTTAAGCGTAAAAATTTTTCCTGGATTTAAGACATTATTGGGATCCAGAACTTGTTTGAGTTTTTTCATAAAATTAACACCGGCACTTCCGAATTGTAATTCAAGAAATTTTTTCTTTGCAAGACCAATTCCGTGTTCACCAGTAATCGTGCCGCCCAACTTGATTGCTTCATTAAAAATTCTTTCAAATGTTTTTTCCGCACGGTGTAATTTCTCCGTGTCTCGTTCATCGGTTAGACAGGTTGGATGTAAATTGCCATCGCCAGCGTGACCAAAATTGCCAAGAACTACATCTTCTTCTTTTACTATTTGTTGAATTTTTTCAAGCATCTCTGGAAGTTTTGATCTCGGAACAGTTGCATCTTCCAGAATCGTAGTTGGACTAACTCTTGCGAGTGCAGAAAACGCACTTCTCCGAGCAGCTTTAAGTCGATTAGCTTCATTCTCATCTTTTGCAATTTTTACATATAAGGCATTATTCTTCTCGCATAACTTTTTAATCAAGTTTTGATCTTCTTCAACTTCAAGAGTTTTTCCATCAACTTCAATAATCAATAAAGAATTTATTGAAGTATCAAGTCCAACCTTTGCATAATCTTCAACGCACTTGATAGTTGTGTTGTCAAGGAATTCAAGCATAGAAGGAATAATTCCAGAGGAAGTTATATCAGCAACCGTTTTTCCGCTATCGATAATTGATGAAAACGCAGCAAGGATTGTTCGGGAAAGTTTTGGTCTGGGAATAATCCTCAGCAAGATTTTTGTAAATATTCCAAGAGTTCCTTCACTTCCAACTAAAACATCACGCAAGTTGTAACCTGCAACATCTTTATAGTTTTTCCCACCAATTGAAATTAGTTCACCGGTTGGAGAAATGAATTCAATCCCCATAACATAATTTTTTGTTACTCCATATTTCAAACCTCTTAACCCGCCTGCATTTTCAGCCACATTCCCACCAATTGTACAAACCTTTATACTTCCTGGATCTGGCGGATAAAATAAATTGTATTTCATAGCTTCGAGATCGATCATCTCTGTAATTACGCCAGGTTCGACAAGAATAGATTGATTATCTACATCAACTTCTAAAATTTTTCTCCATCTTGTCATAACAAGCACAATTGAATTCTCAACTGGAATACTTCCTCCACTTAGTCCTGTACCAGCACCACGAGGGATAACAGCAAATTTTTCTTCGTTGGCTAATTTCATCAATTGAACAATTTGTTCTTCTGATTGGGGAAAGACTATTGCATCAGGTAATTGGTGATAAACAGGAGTTGCATCATAAGAATATACTATTTTATGTTCTTGAGAGTCTGAGAAATTTTCTTTCCCGACAATAGATTTGATTTTATTTAAGACACTTTCTTTGATCATTTTTGTAACTCGAATTTTTTCAAACTTAACAAATGCTTTTTGGATTTAGAAAATTAAACAAAACACCAGATACAACTCCTTTGAGGTTCAATAAAATAATCTTCTCTAAGATTGGAAATAAATATTCGCACAGAATATTAAGCAAAACCCCGAATGAGTTTAATAAAATAACCACCAATTGCATTAAACCTGAACCACCTTAACATTTTTCAGCAATTTTAATATATCCATTTGAATAGGTTTTATATCAATACGAAAAGGTTATATGTCCTTCCGAAGAGGTCATATATTAATCCGAAAAGGTTATATATCTTTCCGAAGAGGTTATATATGAATCCGCAGCAGTTATATGTCCTTCCGAAGAGGTCATATATCAATCCGAAAAGGTTATATATCTATCCGAAGAGGTTATATATCAATCCGCAGCAGTTATATGTCCTTCCGAAGAGGTCACATATCATTCAGAAAAGGTTATATATCTTTCCGAAGAGGTTATATATCAATCC
>JBNAWO010000119.1:0-7451 GCA_049699815.1 Ignavibacteria bacterium
AATATTACAGGAGTAAATGATCCAGTAGTTACAAAGCCGACGACATATTCGTTATTACAGAACTATCCGAACCCATTCAATCCATCGACAAGGATTAAGTTTACACTTCCTGAGATGACAAGAGTTACATTGAAAGTTTACAATGTACTTGGACAGGAAGTAGCGACGATATTGGAGAACAAGGAATTACCGGCAGGATATTATGATTATGAATTCAATGCTGGTAATTTGACAAGTGGAACATATGTGTACAGAATTGTTGCTGGTAATTTTGTTCAGACAAAGAAGATGGTTTTGATTAAATAAGTTGAGTTTAAGGTGAAAATTAAAAAGCCCTCTGAGAAATCAGAGGGCTTTTTTGTTTTAAAGCTGATAATTCATAAAGTGATTTAAAAAATTATTTATTCAGTTCCTTTAATGCTTTCTTGATCAAATTCTCAATATTTAATTCTTCTTTGTTTGAATTAATTTCATTGAGTGCTAATCGAATGGCTTTTTCGGCAAGTTGTCTTTGATATCCAAGAGTTATAAGTGCCTGGTATGCTTGCATTCTAATATCTTCTGCATCTTTCGAAATGATTTTTTCAGGCGGTGAAATTTTTGTCAATTTATCTTTCAATTCAACTATCATTCTCTCAGCGGTTTTCTTTCCAACCCCAGGAATGTTTGTCAAAGCAATAGAATTACCTTGAATAATATAATTGCGTAATTCATCAGGACTAATTCCTGATAAAATACTTTGTGCAACCTTTGGTCCTATACCAGAAATTGAGAGCAATTGTTCAAACATTTGTTTTTCATCTTCATCGAAAAAACCATAAAGTTGAAATGAATCTTCTCGTGGGATCAAAACGGTAAATATCTTTAATTCATTTTCGAGATCGGGAAGTTTCTCAAATGTATTTAAAGAGATATTAATTTGATATCCAACTCCGTTTACTTCCATAACAATGCTGGTTGGATTCTTTTTTACCAATTTGCCCAATAAATAATTAAACATCTTTTAACCAATCACTAAATGAGGATTTTCTTTTACGAAAGATTTCCAATCTTTATGTTTTTTATTTGGTTTAGTAATTTTTTGAATATGGCAAAGTGCAGCAGCGATTGCATCTGTTTCATCAAACTTTGTTTTCTTCTTTTTTATTTGGAGAATTTGATTAACCATATACATCACTTGTTGTTTGGATGCTGCACCGTTCCCTACAACTGATTTTTTTATTTCTCTAGGTGAATATTCGTAGGTCGGGATTTGTTTATTAATTGCTGCAAGAATAGAAACTCCTCTTGCGTGTCCAATTTTCAAAGCTGATTGAACATTTTTCCCATAAAAGGCACTTTCAATTGATAGCTCATCAGGAAGATATTCTTCTATTAATTTTGAAATTTCATCGTAGATAAATTTTAATCGAAGAGGCAATGACTTAATTTTTTTGTTCTCAATTATTCCCGATGCAATTAATTTAACTCTACCATTTGAGAATTCTAAAATTCCGTATCCTGTTTTAAGTGTACCAGGATCAATTCCTAAAATTATCATTATGATTAAATCTCTGTTAGATCTGCATCAGTATAAACATTTTGCACATCGTCGTGATCTTCTAAAACTTCGAGGAGTTTAAGCGCTGTCTCATTTTCTTTTGCATTAATCTTCAATAAATTTTGAGGGACATATTGCAACGATGCGCTTTCAATTTTTAATCCTTTATCTGCAAGTGCTCTTCGAACTTTCTCAAAATTTTCTAAGGAAGTTTGAACCTCATAATAATCTGTTTCAGAGATTACATCATCTGCCCCAGAGTTGAGAGCGAGCATAATTAAGTCATCTTCATTTATCTGACTTTTATCAATAGTGATTATTCCTTTCCTCTGGAATTTCCAATTGACACTGCCAGTCTCTGCAAGTCTTCCTCCATGTCTTGAGAAAAGATGACGGAGTTCTGATACAGTTCTGTTTTTGTTATCAGTAACTGCCTCAATTAAAATGGCAATGCCCCCTGGACCATATCCTTCGTAAATAATTTCTTCGTATTTAGAACCTTCAAGTTCGCCCGTTGCTTTTTTAATTGCTCTCTCAATGTTTTCCATTGGCATATTAGCAGCGCGAGCCTGATCAATAGCTAAGCGGAGTCTTGGGTTTCCGTCAGGATTTCCACCACCTTCTCTTGCAGCGATTGTGATTTCTCTAATCAATTTGGTAAATAGTTTTCCCTTCTTTGCATCGACTACTGCTTTCTTTCTTTTAATTTGTGCCCATTTTGAGTGTCCTGCCATAAAAATTTCTCCATCCTATTTTTGTGATATTCTAAAATCTTTTAGGTTTAATAATGGGAATGTCATATCATTAATTGTTGTTGATTCGATTGTGTATACAATATCAATATAAGTGTTATTTAACGAACCATTCAAATCAAGCAAGGTTTTTGCAAAATTACCAAGATTGTAGCCAATTACATCAAAAACTGATGAACCATTTTTTCTAACTTTCATAAATAAATGATTGCTTCCGCTAACTCGTGGTCTATCGAAAATCTCAACTTTTTCAGTTAAAAAAACTGGCTTCATATTTTGCGGTCCAAATGGTGAAAATCGATCAAGTATTCTTCGGAACTTTGGAGTAATTGAGTTTAGTTCAACTACTGCTTCAATTTCAAGTGTTGGAATCAATTGTTCGGGGGTAAGATTTCGTTTTGCGACTTCGTTAAATCTTTTTTTGAATTCATCAACTTTATCGTGATGAATTGATAGCCCAGCAGCAGCTTTATGTCCACCGAATTGTATTAAAACATCCTCACATTCTTTTAATGCTTCGTAAAGATTAAATTCCGCAATACTTCGTGCTGAGCCTTTTAAAATTCCATCAACATCAGTAAGGAGTATTGACGGACGGTAAAACTTCTCAACCAATCTTGAAGCAACGATACCAATTACACCGAGATGCCAGTCTTCTTTGTGAAGTATAATAGCTATATCTTCATCGAAATTAATTTCGTTCTCAACTTTTTGAATTGCTTCATTTAAGATTTCTTCATCAATTTCTCTGCGATTTCGATTTTCTTTATCTAAAATTTCAGCGTAATGTAAAGCTTCTTCATAATCTTTTGAAAGAAGAAGTTGAATTGCTCGATTTGCATCGCCCAGTCTTCCAACTGCATTGATTCTTGGTGCAAGTCCAAACACAATTTGTGAACTTGAAATATTTCCTAATTTGAGTCCAGCTTTTTCAATCAATGCTTTGAATCCGGGTCGAGGATCAATATTTAATTTTTCAAGTCCAAATTTTACAAGTATCCGATTTTCATCAGTCAATGGAACAATATCAGCGGCACCAGCAACAGCAACAAAATCAAGATATTTAAATGGCAAATCTTTCATTCCAATTGAATCGGAAATTGCTTGCATCAATTTAAATGTTACTCCAGCCCCGGAAAGATATTTATAAGGATAAGGACATCCTGGTTTAAGTGGATCTAAAACTGCAAGAGCTTTTGGAATTACTTCTCCAGGTTCGTGATGATCACAAATAATTAAATCAATCCCATAATTTTTCGCATATTCAGTTTCTTCAATAGCAGTAATTCCACAATCAACAGAAATTATCAATTTGACCTCATTCTGAATAGCTTCATCAATTCCACTTTTAGAAATTCCATAGCCATCCTTGAATCTATTTGGTATATAAATTTGAATATTTCCGCCTATTTCAGAAAGAAACAGATAAAGCATTGCGGCTGCATTAGTTCCATCAACATCATAGTCACCGTAAATCATAATTTTTTCGTTTTCAGTCAAAGCTTTAATAATTCTTTTTACTGCATCACGCATTCCGGTTAATAAATAAGGATCATATAAATCTTCAAGTGTGGGTTTGAAAAATCGTTTTGCTTTTCTATAACTGTCAATTTCTCTCAATACTAAAACTTTAGCCAGAGATGGATGGATGTTTAGGTCATCAACAAGAACTTGTTGACTAAATTCATCAGGACAATTTAAAATTTTCCAGTTGTATCTCTGTTTCATAATTAAAAAAATAAGAAGAAGATGGGAAGTAAGTAAGCCGAATTCTGTTCTCCCGCAGGAGAGGTAGTCATCTATCTTGTTCCGATGTCGCCATCGGAATCCAGCGGTCTACCCGGGAGTAAAACGAAGCGAGCAGCTTCGTAGTGAGTTAGAGTAGAAAACCGGAACTCACTTCCTCCCCTATTTGACCTTGCTCCGGATAGGGTTTGCCAAGCCATCAGGTTACCCTGATGCTGGTGGGCTCTTACCCCGCCATTTCACCCTTACTCCGATTATAAATCGGAGCGGTGTGTTTTCTGTTGCATCCCGAATCAATCGGGATCCCGCATTGCGGGACTTTCCGTGACCAAGAGCTTTGGATCTTAGTCCCCAGGCGTTACCTGGTATCCTGCTCTATGGAGTTCGGACTTTCCTCCCTTCATCTTTCTTCAGGATGAAGAGCGACTACCTTTCTTACCTCCCATCTTCCAAAATTTCAAATAACTTTTTTTGTGATTAAATCCCAATTCTTTTTTTAAATATACTCAAAGCTGAAATTTTTTTCTTTGACCTAATTTCTGTTATCGTAAAAAAATTTTATTGAATATTTATGGAATGATAAAAAATCTTTTCCAGTAATTTTAACTAGTTTTCTTTTCAGTCATTCTAAATTTTAAGCTTTAGAAATCAATTACAAGAATTAATTTTGTAAAAAAATTGGAGTGAAATGAGAACATTCTTTACGCTTTTAATCTATTGCTTTTTGCAAGGTTCAATTTTCTCACAATCAAATTCAAAGATAATTTATGCTGAAAAAGTTTCCGTAAAACCAAAACTTGATGGAATACTAAATGATTCAGTCTGGCAGGTTGCTAAGCCTGTAAGTGATTTTCTTCAGCAAGAACCAATTGCTGGAAATCCTCCCTCATTTAAGACGGAAGTTAAGATGGTTTATACAGATTACGCTTTGTATGTAGGAGTTATGTGTTATGATCCCGAACCACAAAAAATAATCGCAAGAGAATTGAAAAGTGATGGTAACTTGAGAGGTGATGATAATTTTACAATCCTATTCGATACATTTAACGACAAAAAAACTGCTTACTGGTTTGGAACAAATCCACTCGGAATGAGAGATGATGCTTTGCTTGCTGGTATGGATTTCAGAGGATTTAATGAAGATTGGAATGGTATCTGGGATGTTCGTGTGGCAGTTGTTGACTCCGGTTGGTCAATTGAATTTGAATTCCCATTTTCTACTTTCAAGTTTTATAAACAGAGAGAACAAATTTGGGGAATAAATTTCCAGAGACAAATAAGAAGGTTGAATGAGCAGGTTCTCTGGTCAGGTGTTGGTAAAAACATTGGTTTCTTTAAACTCTCTTATACTGGTAAATTAATTGGCATCAAAGATATAAAACGCGGTGATCCAATTTATCTTAAACCATTTTTAAGTTTAGGTAGACAATTTTCAATTGAGGAAAATAAAACTCTCATTAAACCAGGTCTTGATATCAAATATGGCTTAACTCAAAATTTATCTCTCGATTTAACTTTCAATACTGATTTTGCTCAGGTTGAATCAGACAGAGCTCGAATTAACCTTACAAGATTTCCATTGTTCTTTCCAGAAAAGAGAGAATTTTTTCTGGAGAATTCAAGTATTTTCGATTACACTTTTGGATTTAGAAATAATGTTTTTTACAGTCGAAGAATAGGAATCAGTGAAGGGGAAGAGATTCCAATTAACGGAGGTGCACGACTTGTAGGAAGAGTAAATGAGTTTGAAATTGGTTTATTAAGTGTTCAAACTGCTGCAAAAGGGAATGAACCAACCACGAATTACAGTGTTGCAAGAGTAAAATATGATTTGCTTGAACAATCTTATGCTGGTTTTATAATAACGAATAAAATTTCAAAGAATGGATTTAATAGAGTTTATGGTGCCGATTTCAATTTAAATTTTACTGATTTTCTCGGTGATCAAACTCTTACAATTGGCGGCGGGGCTCTTAAATCAAATGAATCAAATGGCGGTAAAAAAAATAACGCTTATAAGTTTTTTGTAAGCTTCCCAAATGATTTAGTGAACGCTTTTCTCAGCTATCGAGAAGCTCAAGAAGATTTTAATCCTGCGATGGGATTTTTCTTCAGAACAGGTTTTAAATCTATTACCTCACATTTAAGAATTTCACCAAGAATTAATTATCTGGGTATAAAAAAATTAAATTTCACAATCTTTGAGTCAGATATTTACTGGGATGCTAATAACAATCTTTCAACTTCGAATTTCTCATTTTCACCATTTGGTTTTTCTACTAACTCAGACGACTTTTTTAGAGTTGAGGTGAAAAGGAATTTCGACTTTGTTGTAAGTGATTTTAAATTGTTTGATACATTAACTGTCTTTTCTGGTAAATATAATTTCAATTCAATTGGCTTTGATCTGAATACATCTCGTAGCCGAAATTTATTCCTTGAGCTGAATTACAGCGATGGGACTTATTATTCCGGAAGAAGAAGGAATTTTTCTTCTGAATTGACTTTCATGTTTTCGAAGCATCTTTCTTTGAGTTCAGACTTCGATATTAATCAAATCGAGCTTTATGGAATTAAATTTTACACTCGTGAACTTGGTATGCGATTGCGATACGATTTTTCAACGATGACTTACAGTTCAATTTTTGCTCAATGGAATAATGAATTAAAAGAGATTAACATTAATTACAGGTTTATATGGCAGCCTAAGATTGGAAGTAATTTTTATATTGTGATTAATCATCTCCTATCAACTGAAGAAAAAATTAAAACAAAAGATTTTGCGCTTCTCACCAAATTTGTCTGGTTGATTGTTTTATGATTTTGTTAGTTTATTTTTATTAAATACATCTATTATAAACTAAAATTTTTTCGTAATTTTATCTAAAAATGAGTGACAAAATGGAGCAAACTATAAACACAAATGGGAAATATGTAATTGGAATTGATGGCGGTGCAACCAAAACAACCGCAGTCCTTGCTGACTTAAACCGAAATATAATTGCTGAAAAATCCTCAGGCCCAGCAAATTTTTTAATCATTGGAACGGATAAAGTCGCAAAGACAGTCTCAGATTTAATACTTGATGTTTGTAACGAGGCAGAAGTTAACATTCAAAATATTGAAGCTATTTGCGTGGGTTTAACTGGTGCAGGAAGAGAATCAGATGCAGAAAAAATGAAAAATGCAATTTCTGATTACTGGCAAAAAGCATATTCAACAAATTTGAAAAACCTAATTGTAACAAGTGATGCTCGAATTGCCCTTGAAGGAGCTTTCTCCGGAAGACCAGGAATTATTTTAATTGCTGGAACAGGTTCAATAATTTTTGGAAAAGATAGAGCTGGTACTCTTTATCGCGTTGGTGGATTTGGAAGATACATTGGAGATGAAGGAGGAGGTTATTCGATAGG
>JBNAWO010000120.1:0-7415 GCA_049699815.1 Ignavibacteria bacterium
TGGAGGTTCTGTTATTCTTCATTAGAAACCAGAGCAAGTAAAAAGATTACTTATCCCCCTCCTTCCACCCTCAACCCAGCTAAAAATTGCAGAATTAGTTCAGCAATCGCACGAGGCAAGAAGGAAAGCAAAGGAATTATTAGAGGCAGCAAAAAAAGCATTAGAGATTGCCGTTGAAAAGAACGAAAAAGAATCGCTGGAGTATATTTCAAAGTTTTTTTATGAAACTTGCAAGACCTAATAGGAAACAAAAATAATTAAGATTATTTACTTCATAATTTCTAAATTTTGACTAATTCAAAGTAGAATTTTTTTATTAATTTTTATAGATAATTACCAACCATCACTAATAAAAATTATTTTGAAAAAATTACTAAAATCTCTTTAACTTTTTCAAAATTTTTCAAACCTTGCTCTGTTTAAAAAAAAGAGTTATAAATTTTTAAAACAAATCTTTTAATTTTGCAATAGATTACTAATAAATGAAAGGAACTCGCTGTGAGGAGACCAATCTCAATTTTAGTTATTATTTTTATTTACTCAATTGCTTCAGCACAGATTGTAGTCGATAAGATAGAGAAACTCCCATTACCTACAAATCAGGAGTGGGCATATCCGATTTTTTCTCCGGATGGAAAAAAGATTTATTTCACTAATTCAAATTATAATGGGATATGGGAATATTCTTTAGCTGAAAATAAATTAAGACAAATTACAGATGCTCCAGGTTCGGGTTATGGGTTTGCACTCTCGGACGATGGAAAATTACTTGTTTACAGAAAAACAACTTACAACGAAAAGTCAATGGAAAGGATACAAGAATTATATCAAGTCAATCTTAAAAATTTATTTAAACAAAAAATTGCTTCCGGGTCTGATATTTCAAATCCAACATTTGTTAAGTCTTCAGTTGTTTATTCAACTGGCTCTGAAACGAAAAATCTTGAGAAAGCACAACTTTCAAATGAAAGAAAAGTCATTGGAATTGAAAACACGAAAATGGTAATTCTTCATAATGGACAAAGAAAAGTATTGGATCCATTTGGTAATGGAAGTTACATCTGGCCCTCACTTTCACCTGATAAAACCAGAATCGTTGCTTATGAAGCCGATCGGGGTGCGTTTGTTTGTGATCTGGATGGAAAAATTTTATCCCGACTTAGAAGGATTGATGCACCAGTTTGGACAAGAGATGGAAAGTATATAATCTATATGGATGATCGTGATGATGGACATTTTATTCTTTCGTCAGAAATAATGGCTATTACTCCTGATGGCAAAGAAAAATTTCAATTAACATCTACTCCAAATGTTATTGAGATGTATCCGCATACTTCGCCTGTTGAGGATAAGATTGTTTGTTCATCCCTAAGTGGTGAAATTTTTATAATCGAATACAAATACAGCGGAAGGAAGGAAGATGAAAGTCAGAAGTAAAATTGTAATCGTATCGTTTTTTTTACCACTGATTTTATTTTGTCAGCAACGGACTGATTTTTCTGGATTAAAGTTTTGCATCGATCCGGGTCATGGTGGATACAATCCTGCAAACGATCGACATGTAGTTCCTGATCCGGGAGTAAATTTCTGGGAATCTGAAAGTAATTTTCAAAAAGCTTTGCTTCTTGATACTCTTCTTAAACAAAAGAATGCCTGGGTGATTTTAACAAGATACACTAACGATTATCCAGATGATAGTCAGGAACCAAGTTTATCTGCACGGGCCGCAATTGCTAATGCAAACAATGTTCATTTCTTTCATTCAATTCATAGTAATGCAACAGGAGGGACAAATACTGGGACGAACTATACTTTATTGCTCTTTCGAGGTGATGATAATCAACCAGTCTTTCCTGAAGCAAAAACTATGAGTTCATTTACTTCACCTCAAATTAAAAATCATTTAAGAACTTCGACATATTATGTTCGTGGTGATTGGTCATTTTATCCACAATGGGGGACTCAAGGACTTGGAGTTTTAAGACCATTATTAATGCCGGGTCAACTTTCTGAAGGTTCGTTTCATGATTACTTTCCAGAAACAAGGAGGCTAATGAATCAAGCTTATCGCAAAATGGAAGCTTTTGCAATTATGAAATCATTTATGCAATTCTACAATGTGGTGCCTGATACTTTTGCAATTATCGCTGGTATCCAGACTGATGCAGATTCTCTCAAACCCAAAAATGGAACAGTTGTTAGACTTCTTCCTGAAAACAGAATTTATAATGGGGATTATTACAATAACGGTTTTTATATGTTTGATTTTGTTCCTCCAACTCCACATACAATTAAATTTGAAACGCCTTCCTATGTTTTTGATTCAACCAATCTAAATGTTTCGGTAAACGGTCTACACTTTTTTGATAAAAATTTAATATTGAATTTACCACCGATAGTCACAGCAACTCAACCTGTGAATAATGATACAGCATTTAAGGTGACCAATTACATCGGAATTCGTTTTTCAAGATCAATGGACACAGCTTCGGTAAGAAGTGCTTTTTCAATAACTCCGTCAACTCAAGTTTCATTTACTTGGCTTTCTGCTGGATCTTTACTTTTTATATTTCCAGCTCAGCCACTTTTATATGATACCTGGTATACTGTAAAAATAGATTCAATCGCCAAATCATCTGGCGGGGTAAATATCGATGGTAATGGTGATGGGATTCCCGGCGACCCATTTATTTTGAGATTTAAAACACAATCACAATCAACATCAGTTGAAGATTTTTCAACTGTGCCAGATAAGTTTGAACTTTATCAGAATTATCCAAATCCTTTTAATCCCGAAACAATTATTCGATTTGATTTACCGGAAAATCAATTTGTGAGTTTGAAAGTTTTTGACTTACACGGGAGAGAGATTATTACACTTATCAATGAATACATAAAAGCTGGTTCACATCAGATTAAATTCGATGCTAAAAATTTACACTCGGGAGTTTATTTTTATCGATTGGCCACACCGAAATTCACGGACACAAAGAAAATGATTCTTATAAAATAAATTCTTCACATATCTAAGGTTTTGAGGTAAAAAATTAATTTAAAAATAGGCAGAATTCTGCTGTTGATTATTAAACATTCCTTAAAATGAAGAGATGAAAATTCTTATGGAAAGAAAAACAATTCTTATTACAGGTTCAACTGATGGAATTGGAAAGCAAATCGCTTTAGAGCTTGTTTCTCAAAATCATCTGATTATCATTCATGGAAGGAATGATGAAAGATGTTTTAAAACAGTGGAGGAAATTAAGTCACGATCTGGAAAAAACAACATCGATTATGTAGTTGCTGATTTTTCTAATCTTGATGAAGTGAAGAGAATGTCCGAAGAATTAAAATCAAAATTTGATCACATTGATGTCTTAATTAACAATGCCGGCGTTTATTTGAAAAAAAGAATAACTGATGAAAATGGTATTGAACTAACTTTTAAAATCAATCATCTTGCTCATTTTTATTTGACTTATCTCTTATTCGATTTAATCAAGAAATCTGAAGATGGTAGAATTATAAATGTTAGTTCAATTGCTCACGAAAGCGCTGATGATGATCTTTCAGATTTAATGCTCACGAAAAATTACTCTGGTTATCGAGCATATGCGAATTCTAAACTTCATAATTTACTTTTTACTTATGCATTGCATCGAAGGATTAAAGACTCGAATGTGAAAGTCTTTGCTCTTCATCCGGGCGTGATCTCAACGAAATTACTTTACGAAGGTTTTAGAATGACAGGGAGCCCTGTTTCAGTTGGAGCTGCAACTCCTGTCTATCTGGCAACTTCAGAGGAAGTAAAAAATCAAAGTGGGAAATATTTCATCAACAAAAAAGTAGCTCGATCTTCAAAAACATCTAATGATGAAAAACTTCAAGAAGAACTGTGGAATATTTCAATTGAATTGATTGGTCTAATTAAAGATGAAGTTGAAAAGAAATTTAGTTCTTGAATTTTTTCGATCTATTTTGAATTGGATGCATAATACAATCTATTAATTTATCTTATGACCCATTTAAGAAATCCCTGCGTTCCCAATTACAATTTGGATTGAATCAACTTTCGTTAAAATTTTCTTAGACATATTGAATTTGATTTTTAGTTGTAATAACCTATTTTTGATTGTCAGAGAGTAAAACAATAACAAACAACGAGGTGCCCTATGTTTTCCAAAAAATTCTGGTTAACATTCATACTTGTCTTTGTTACCTTTGTGGTAACAAGTTATCTAATCTACGGATTGATAATGCAACCAACATTTCAAGACCCGGAGGTTTCAAAAGTTTTTCGCCCGGAATCGGAGATGATGTCAAAAATGTGGGTCGCATATTTGATGGATCTCGTCTGGTCATTTTTCTTTGTTTTCTTTTTCGCAAAAGGATATGAGAATAGGGGGATTATGGAGGGAGTAAGATTCGGGTTTTATATTGGTTTGTTCTACTTTATGGTTGCTTTTTATCAATCCTATGTTTATTACCCGGTTCCATACAAATTAGTTTTACAAATGTTTTTGTGGGGATTAGTCCAATCTGTCTTATGTGGAATTGTAGCAGCACTTGTCTATAAACCAAAACAAGTCAAAGCAGCTTAAAAATTTTTTAAGGTTGCCAGAATTCAGTCTGGCAACCAGCTTTTATTATTAAGATTTTCCTCACCATTAAAGATTTTTCAAACAATTATTAAATGGCTTTTTAATATACTACTCAATCATTTTTTTTAATTTGGATAAATTTTAAATGGGAAATTTTTTACTAAAAATAAACGGAGATGAAAATGAATCAAAAGAAAACAATTGGACTTGTTGCTCATGATAATTGTAAAAAAGATTTAGTTGAATGGTTTGAATGGAACTGGAAATTATTAATTGAACATAATCTTGTTTGTACTGGAACAACAGGAAAACTCATTGAAGAAACATTAAAGAAAAAACTTGAAATAGAGGGGAAAAGCTTTCCAAAAAATTTTTTTCTAAAAAAATTAAAATCGGGTCCGCTTGGCGGTGATCAACAATTAGGTGCAATGATTGCAGATGGTAAGATTGATATATTGATATTCTTCTGGGATCCAATGCAGCCCCATCCGCATGAAGTAGACGTGAAAGCATTGTTAAGAATCGCTGTGCTTTATAATGTGCCTACAGCTTGCAACCGGTCGACAGCTGATTTTATAATTTCTTCACCTTTGATGAAAGAAGATTATAAACCAACTTTAAATGACTACTCAAGTTATCTTGAAAGATCAATTAATATAGATTGAAAAACTTTATTTGAAATGTTTCAAGAGAGTGGCAAAAGGAAAATCTTAATCAGACTTTGAAGAAGCCAATTAAAATATTTAAATAATGGGCTGTAAATAAAAATTAGAAGTATGATTGGGCCGAGGTAACTATAATTCATCAATCTTTCAGTAAATTTTGAATTAAATATGGAGTGAACTATATGCATCCCGTCAAGTGGTGGAATTGGGAGTAAATTGAAAAGAAAAAGAAATAGATTGATATAAATACCATACTTTAAAATAGTTGAAAGCAAGATTTCTCGTTGAGGTGTTTCAAATATTACTACTTCGGGCAAAATTAAAATCAAGATCAGTAAAAATAATGCGAACAAAAAATTTGAGAATGGTCCAACAAAGGAAACTATTGCATCGCCGAGTCTTTTATTATGAAAATTTTCTGGATTAATAGGGACAGGTTTTGCCCAACCAATAAGGGCAATCCCTGAAGTGAATGAAGCAATTGGTATTAAAACAGTTCCGATTAAGTCAATGTGTTTAAACGGATTTAATGAAAGTTTGCCAGCATTTTTAGCAGTCGAATCTCCCATCTTGTACGCAAATAGAGCATGTGAATATTCATGAATTGTAATTGAAATCAAAAAGATGGGAATAAACAATAAAAATAAAATAAGTTTGAAATTGACATTTATGTTTTCCATTAAAACTCAATTTAATTTGATTGACTCCTCGGATGATATTTCATTAAAACCTCTCTCAATCTTGTCCTGTCAATATGAGTATAGATTTGAGTGGTTGATATTTTTGAGTGACCAAGTAGTTCCTGAACAACTCTTATATCCGCACCTCTCTCAAGTAAGTGAGTTGCAAATGAGTGTCTGATTGTATGAGGATGAACATTTTTATCAATTCCAGCCTGGTTCACATATTCACGCAATATTTTGAAAAATCCCATTCGACTTAATTTTTTACCGCGACTATTTAGAAAAACGAATTCTGCAGAAATAATTTTCTTTGCAAGTGCAGGACGGACTTTTGTTAGGTATTGGTTTAACCAATAAATAGCGTGAGAACCAATTGGGACTAATCTTTCTTTTGAGCCTTTTCCAAAAATTCGTACAACTTCTTCATTAAGAAATAAATCGTTTTTTTTGAGATTAAGTAATTCAGAAACTCTAACTCCAGTTGCATAGGCAAATTCGAGCATCGCCTTATCACGAATTCCAAGCAAGGTTTTGGTGTTTGGTTGGTCTAAGATTTTTTCGATTTCTGCGAGTGATAGAATCTCGGGTGGGTGCACTGAAATTTTAGGTCCTTTGAATTTGATAGCTGGATTATTTTCGATGAATTCGTTAGTAGAAAGATATCTAAAAAAACTTTTTATTGATGAATAATTCCTTGCAATTGATTTTGTCGAAAGTCCAAGTGTATTTAGAGTTGAGAAAAAACTGCTGAGAATTGTTTTATCTACATCATTGAAATCATCAATACCTTTGCTTTCTAAAAAGTCAATAAGTCTTTGAATATCCCTTTTGTAGGATTCGATTGTATTTTGAGAATAATTTCTCATCAATTTTAGATATGTAAGAAATTCTTTTAATAAACTTTCAAATAATTCAACAGACATTATTGCGTTTCCGGATATTCAATTCGTTGATGATAAATTCCAAGTAATGTTTCAACGAAACTTTGTTTAATGAGATTGAGATCTTTTAATGTGAGGTTTGATTCATCAAGCTGACCTTCAAGAAATCTTTTTTGAATTATATCATTGATTAATTTATTTAAGATGTCTTCGTTGACTACCTCGAGATTTCTGCTCATTGATTCCACAGCATCAGCCAGCATTACAATCCCAGTTTCTTTTGATTGAGGTTTTGGACCGGGATATCGGAACTTATCTTCGTCAATTTTCTTTCCTAGTTGTTTTGCGATAACTAAAAAATATTGAACATGTGTTGTACCGTGATGCATTGGAATAAAATCAATCACTTCTTCGGGAAGATTATATTTTCTGGCAAGCTCAATTCCCTCTTCAACATGATTTAAAATGATTTGAGCGCTTTGTTCAGGATCTAAGTCTTCATGTTCACTTTTTTCATCTCTTAAATTTTCTATGAAATAATTTGGTTCAACGATCTTTCCAATATCATGATATAAAGCACCAACTTTC
>JBNAWO010000121.1:0-2388 GCA_049699815.1 Ignavibacteria bacterium
CGAATCATTAATGAATGGCCAATAGGGGAATTCTGAATTATCCCGATCATCCATTGCCCAGAAAACTTCAAGATCAGCATTTGTTGCATCCTGAGCTAAGTAACCTGGCCAAACATATTTTCCAAGAGTTGGATTATACCATTCTCTGGGCCAACTATCGGGCTTGCCATCGTTATCTTTGTCTTCAGCAGGATTCGAAGCCATAAATTCCTGATCAGGATCTGCATAACCTGGAAGTGGTTGCCATGCCCATAAAGTATCGCCGGTTGGACTCACATCTCTCAAATTTGGATAATCCCACACACCATCAGAGACAATATGTAACCTTTGCGTTGAATCTAATCCACTTGGTACAGAAGCTGCAACAAAAGGACAGAAAGTAAAAACATAAGAAACACCACGCCAAACAACATTATTTACATTT
This sequence comes from Ignavibacteria bacterium, assembly GCA_049699815.1. GTDB lineage: Bacteria > Bacteroidota > Ignavibacteria > Ch128b > Ch128b > Ch128b. The sequence goes on from JBNAWO010000121.1 coordinate 425, forward strand.
CTTAAAAGTCCATAACCAGGAGCAATCCCACCGTAGTTATAAATTTCTGTGCTGATTTTATTCCCATTCATAAAATAATGCTTTCGATCAGCATGTGCTTTTGTCTTTTCAAGTTTTTTAATAATTCCTTTTTGAAAATCATAAACAGTTGTTTCAGTTTTATAATTTTTTGGATTGCTTAAGCTCGATTTAATCAAATCTTTAATTCTTTGATGTTCTAAAACCTTTGAAGAATTAATTTGCCCAAATGAATAATTCAATGATAAACATATGATCAAGAAACAGGTAATTAAATTTGCTCTCATAATTTTTCTCCCAACATTTTTAGAAATCAATTTCGAATCCCACTCTGACCTCTCGTGGAGGCTGGTAATAATTAGGTCGATTGAAATACTCCGCAGGAGAATGAACAAGTGGAATTCTTTGTGAAAGTTCCTCTGCCGATTTAGCACCGCCGCTTGTATAAAGCAAAGTATAAGTCGCTCTTCCTGTATCGTCGTAAACAAGTCTTTCAATTAAGTTATCAAATAGATTAAATACTTTTACAAATGCAGTAACTTTGAAACCAAAAACTTTGAAAATTTTTTCTGCAAAAAGATTTACAATAAATTGTGAAGGCCTTCTACCACTATTTGTTCTAACATAAACTTGCTTACCAGTAATTTGAGGAGTGTAAGGCAATCCAGTTCCAATCTTATTTACAATCGTTACTGTCCAATCATTTATCTTACCAAAAGTTACAGTTGTATTTAGAGAATGAGTTTGATCCCACGCTAAGAAAACTGGAATCTTTTCGCTCTGTCTTCCCGAAGATAAATCAAGAAAGAATGCATCTGGATCTGTATCATTTCCTTCCGCAACCTGAAATGTATAATCAACCGTGACTCCGAGTGGACTTGCTGAACTTCTCCTCTTCACAATTGATAATGTAATTCCTTTAATGTTGCCATAATCTTTGTTCACATATTTTAGATAAGTTCTATCGCCACTTACTCTGATTGTTTGTAGTGCCAGCAAATCACGAACATCTTTATAGTAACCAGTTACTATCATCGCTAAATCGTCAAGTAATAGTTGCTGTAAACCTATTTCATAGGTAACTGTTTTTTCCGGATTAAGATTTGCATCACCGAAGATTGGAGTTCCAACTACATAACTTGTTTTGAAATTTGGATTAGTGTATAAATATTGAAATGGAGGCATCTGGAAGAAGTGTCCATAACTAAAGTGTATAATTCCTCTATCTGTGATTGGAAAAGAAAATCCAAATCTTGGACTCAGTTGATGTTTTGGAGTTGCATCAGCTAAAATAGAATTTTTATCCACATATGATGGAAGCGATGGATCATTTGGCGATGGCCAAAAAGTATTGGTGGAATATTTCGCCCTTGAATTGAAATAATCATACCTCAAGCCAATGTTCATAATAAAATTTGCATATTCCATCTTATCTTGAATATAGAATGAAAATTGCACTGGTTTTTTCGTATAGAGATCGTGGTCAGGAGTTGTTATATCTGGTATTGTTGGTATAAGATAACGCACTGTGTCTCGTTTGATTACGAAGCTTTCATAGTCTAAAATGTGGGTTTTATATTCTGAACCAAACTTTATTTCGTGTTCATTTGAAAGTTGACTTGTAAAATCAAACTTTAATCCATAAGTCCGGGCTCTTTCATAGCTGTGACCATTTCTTGTACCTCCAAAATAAAAAGTGTAAGTAACCGGACGGGTTAATTTTTCTGTTGGTTGATACCTTGGGTCTGGTCTTAATTTTTCAGTTCCCATTCCCGGATAGTAATCCACTGCATTACCATTTGCATCTAAAAGCGGATAAAGATATTGCTTATAATCATTGAAGTTGTACATTAATTTTAATGTGTAAAATGTTCTTGAACTCAATGCATATCGAAAGTCAAGAGAATTTATATAACCTTTCTCATAATAGTTATAATCTGCATCGG
>JBNAWO010000121.1:2398-7160 GCA_049699815.1 Ignavibacteria bacterium
CATCGGGATTGTATTTAAAATCGTGAGTATAGAATTTATAGTAATTGTTTGAGTAGAGAAGATCATAATTTACTTTTATAGTGGATGAAGGTTTTATTGTAATTTTTAAAGTTCCACTGAATTTTCTGCTCGGATTCATTGGTACAATTGCATCATCACCAGATTTTGCAATTTTGATATCATTTGGATTGGCAGGATTTATATAGACTGAATCCCACGGATTGTGTTCTCTGACGCCAAACAACCAACCCTTATTATCTTCATTCCTAGCTGACAAAAAGAAATTCAATTTATTTTTCGCGAAAGGGATAGGACCGCTAAAAGTCAACTCCGTTACATTATTGCTCATTGGATTTACATCATCAACATTAAAGAAAATATTTTTTCGTGTGCTTAGATAATCACCGGTGTAAAAAGAGATGTGACCTCGATACTCGCTGGATCCTTCTTTTGTAATTGTATTAACTACACCACTTAATGCATTTCCATACTCGGCATTGAAAGTTCCACTTATTACCGAAATTTCCTGCACAGCATTTGTTGCAATTTCAACCATTGGTGAGTTATCGAAAGGATTTACAATGGCTACTCCATTTACTGTGTAAGCAATTTCATTGGTTCTTCCTCCTCGTATATGCAGTTCTCCTCCAACTCCCTGAGTAATTCCAGCTTGTAAAGAAAGAATTTGATGAATACTTTCAACAGGCAAGGCTTCTATTTGACTGGCATCAATTGTGGCTTGTGTAGAAGTTAAATCTTCTCGAATTAAAGGAGACTGTGCTTCAACAACAATTTCCTGTAATTCGACTACCTCTTCACTTAGTTCTATATTAAGTTTAGTTGTAAAATCAGCGGATACTTTTACATTTCTGATAATTTTTTTCTCATACCCAATTGCAGAAATTACGAGCGTATAGACACCAGGAGGCACATTGTTTATTATATAAAATCCGTCGATATGTGTGGCAGTGCCAAAATTAGTTCCTTCAATAATTATATTTACAGAAGGAATTGGTTCTCCTGTTTTTGCATCAACAACTTTTCCCGTAATTTTCCCAGTCGTACCAGCAAAAAGTAAGTACGGGAATACAAAAAAGAGGTAAATTACTTTTTTCATAACTCCTCAATTTTTTGTGGTGGGTTGAATATTTTTTAATTGTTTCCATCCTAACCGAAATTTTTATTTCAAAATATTAATTGACTGCTTTTAAATCAAATATTAGAAATTAACTCATTTTTTAATCAACCTCGAATATGAAAAATAGTCCTTGATATAATTTGAGTAATTTTTTTATTTTGTGTAAAATAATATGTCATAACAATTAATGTACATCCTGTGAGGTGAAAAAAAAATTGAAACTACTTTCAATTCAAATTAATCTAACAAACAAAAAATTGGAGGAACAATTATGAAAAAGTTCTTTTTACTTTTTGCGTTGCTATTAATCGCAACAACAAGTTACTCACAGGTTCGTCTTTCGACTTACTATAACTATCCACTCTTATCAGCTGGCACTTACTTAGATTCAGTCCTGAATGGATTGAAAAGTATTCGCGGTTGCTGGTTTGATAGTGATCTGGATGGTGATGGTAAATCAGAAATTCTCGTGACTAATTACAACGATCTTGGTCATGTCCATGTCTTTGAAGTTGTTGGAAACGACTCGATTGAATTAGTCTGGACTTCTCCAAAAGTCACTGCTGGAGGTGGAGGCTCAACACCAAGATATGTAATTACTGGCGATTTAGATAATGATGGTAAAAAAGAAATTATCTTCCAGTCAAGCAATAATGGAATTTTTATTTTTGAATGGGATGGAGTCACTGGAAGTAATAATTTTGGAACTTTACCTTCTCAGGTCATCAACTCTACAACCTTACCCGAAATGACTGGATTAGCGGGAAACACTGAGTATATGGAAATTGGGGATCCGGATGGTGATGGACAAAATGAATTACTTGTATTTTATAATTCCTCACCAAATGCAAACGATAAATTCTACATCATAAGTGCAATTGGTGATTGGAGTACAGGTGATCCTGGTTTTTCTGGTTTTCAGGCAGAATATGCGAAAAGTAGAGTTGATCTCGCTGCATGGGATATGGATGGCGGAACCCCATACTCTATGCATATGGCAAATTTTGATGGGCAGGGCAATAAAGAGTTACTCTTTCAAGCTTGGAATTTCAAAGCCGTTACACCATTAAGAGTACCTGCTGCAAACACTTATGTCGAAGCAGATACAACAAATGGAAAACAAAGCTTACGCTTAAGCAACGCTGATGATGTCGCTCTCTTCGGTGGCGGTACTTTTGATATTGATGGTGATGGAAGAGAAGAAGTTTACCTGCCAAACTATCACTCCACTGGAAGTAATTATATTGGTTGCATTCATGTTGTTCATTATCCCGCGGGAAGTTCAACAGCCGAAATTGATACAACGAATGTTTTTGTTCTTAACTTTAACCAGGCAGGTGTTCTTGATCCCGGACTTGTAACTTTCGGTTTTGGATATGGTGATATTGATAAAGATGGAAAACCAAACATCTATACTTCAAGCACTTACGGAACTACTGGATGCAATGTGCTGACTGCTGAATTTCAAGGTGGTGATAAAACAAATCCAGCTAACTGGACATTCTCAAAACTTTATCCTGGAGATCCATCTATCTATACTCAAAGAGTTATTCGAGATTCTTCCGGTGTAATCGATACTGTATTCACAATTGATAATTCTTTTACCTCAAAAATTTTTGGAAGATATACTGACATTGATAAAGATGGTTTTGAAGATATTATTCTACCATATCAGGCTCTGGTGGATAGCGTTATTCATAAATCAATCCAATGGAATAATGTTACAAATACCTGGGTTACAGTGGATTCTGGTAAAGTTGAAAATCCAAAGAGATGGGGATTAAGAGTAATCGAAGGTACAATTGGAACTGGCGTTGAAGTAAAAGATTTGACAATCATTACTCCTAATGATTATAAACTTTATCAGAACTATCCAAATCCATTCAATCCATCCACAAAGATTTCATTTTATTTACCAATCGAGAAGAAAATTTCACTCAAGATTTATAACCAGCTTGGTCAGATTGTAAAGACATTAATAAATGATCAATTCTTTGAAAGAGGAAAACACGAAATAGTCTGGGATGGTAAGAATGATTTGGGTAAACCTGTATCAAGTGGAATTTATATTGCTCAATTACAGTTTGGTAATTTCTCGAAAGAGATCAAAATGATGCTGGTTAAATAATGCATTTGTTTAATTATCCGACAAAAAAGGCTGTCATTTACGACAGCCTTTTTTGTTTTAAATCTTAAAATATTTTTCTACTTTATTCAACTGGGATCTGAAATTCTGTTATATATCTTTCATAATCTCTTGCGGGAGCAGATGTTGAATATTCTTTTTTAATTTGATCTAGTAATTTTTTTGCAACATCTTTTTTACCAAGCTCGGCATTTAATCTTGCCGCATAGAGCAAATATTCAGGTGTAGTTACTTCACTCTCAACTACTTTAGCTGCTTTCAAGTATAATTCTGCAGCTTTTTCTTTATTCCCTTTAATTTCATAACAAGCAGCGGCGCCTGCATATGCTGTTGCTTGAAATAATTTATTATTTCCATCATAATCTTCATAGTATTTCAGTGCCTCATCATATTTCCCTAATTGATAGTAGGAATTTGCAAGAAAAATTTTTGCAGCTTCTCCACTTTCGGTATTTCCATATTCATCGGCGATAAATTTTAGCCCTTTTATTTTTTTCGCTGGAACACCATCAATTGCCTGTTGATATTGACCTTGATCGTAAAGATTAATCACATTACCAAGTAATGTTGTTGATTCAACATCTCGCTCTTTTGAACGATTCACCAAATAAATAACAAGCAGAACAACCACAACCAAACTTCCAAGAGCAATTAAAATAGTTTTTTGATTCTCTTCAAAAAAAGTTTTTGACTTAAAATAAGTCTCAACAAGCTTGTCCTGCTTAATCTCTCTTTTAGAAATTTTTTTCTTGGGTGCTAACATAGAATTACTCCTGTTTTGTTTAAATAAATCTTATATGATTAGAATAAATCCACGGCTTTTCATCGAAGTAAACTTCAACACGATAAACTCCTTTATTTTTAATATTCCAAGTTGCTTCGTCACCAATTATTGAATCAATAAATTCACCATTCTTAATCAATCTTATCTGAGCAACAACTTCAGGAATTTTAACTCTCAACCTTATTTCAGGAATTTCGGAAGGAATAGTATCGCCCATTTGAAATACTTTTCCTCCACCTTCAGCAAAAAATCTAAAACCTTTTGCATCAGCCTGGTAAAAATTTGAGACAAAACACCTACCTTCTCTCAATGCATCGTAAATTAACTTCTTGTTGTATTCAAGCAGTGTGCTTTCTTTAACTAAAGGTTCGGTTGTAAACAAATTTGTTCTGACTGATTTGAATAGAACTTTGTATGGGAAAATCTCTACTTCAAAAAAACCAAACATACTTTGTTTGTATGCATGAGCATCAACACCGCCAATCCCAACTACTCTTCTTTTTAGGGATTTCAAATCCCAGATTTTAAGTGCCTCTTCATTCGGTCCGTAGACAGTTCTAAGCGGATGCATAAATCTTTGAAATTTATTCTCTTCAGTCAATCCTTCCATCCATTCAGACATATGATTCCAGATCTCGATTCCGTCATAATCATCGGTTGACCAATCTGTCCAGGGATAAGGTGGATGTTCTTT
>JBNAWO010000122.1:0-7034 GCA_049699815.1 Ignavibacteria bacterium
TTATAGAAAATTAAGTGACCAAATAAACGAATTTCAATCTCTTCTCGAAGAAGCTTACGAAAATAATAGAAATGATGAGTTCTACTATTTTCTTTCTTCTGTAAAAGGTAAAAATTCTTCTGAATTAATTGAACGACTGAAAAAATATGGTTACACCCTTCGAAAAAAAGGAAATCTATCTAAAGCTTTTAAGAATATGGGTTACCGTTTACTTGAGCAGGCAAGAGCTGGAAAAAGAGATGATGTGTTTTATAGCATTATGAGAATATTTGTTTCAGCGAAAGAGGATTTCCCGCTTGTTTTGATAGAGGCATTCAAACCTTATTATTCGCAAGAAATGTTTAAAATCTTCATTTTCTCTTTTTTAAGTGGAGTATTAGGTCAGGAAGAACAAACATCCAATAAGGAGTAAATAACTATGTCAAGCACAATAAAAAACATCACCCTTACAATTATCTTTGAAGGCTCTGCATTAAACAGAGATGAAAAAATTGGAGGTAATATCCTCTCTATTAAAAAGTTAAACATTAACGGGGAAACAAGATCTTTCCTCAGTAAAGTTGCAATTAGACATTACCTTTTTGAAACTCTGCTTAAAGCTTTTCCTGATAACTGGAAACCAGCAGATTTAACAAGCGGACAAAATGTTATACAATTTGATCTCACGAAAGATGATATTCTTACAAGTGCTGAAATTGATGCGTTCGGATATATGTACACTATCTCGGGTGAAAATTCTATCACAAGAAAAGCACCGGTTGGAATTACAAAAGCAGTTTCACTTTGTAACTATGAGCAAGATCTAGCTTTCTATGCAAATCACGATCTCGTTAAAAGGGCAAATGAAGTAGGACAGAATATCTCCCCAAATCCTTATAGCAAAGAAGAACATTCTTCTCTTTACAAATTAAGCTTTACAATTGATAGTGATATTTTTGGAGTTGATAGTTGGATTGTTTCTTCAGAGCCTGAATTCTCAGAAAATAAATTAAAACTCCGAATTGGGGAAAATGAAAAAGTGCTTGATGCTTATTTTGATAAGGAGGAAAACAATGAAAAATTTTATAAAAATGAGGGCGGACAAATTATTGTCAGAAAAATTCAAAATAATGTCTTTGAAGTAAAGTTCGTTTTAAATGAGGACAAGAAAAAAGACAGAATCAAAAACATTCTTGATGCAATCAAAAATGGACTTTATGCTCAATCAAGTGGTGAGGCAAATACAATAGTTCCGCTATTCATAATTGCAAGTGGAGTAATAATTCCATCTCCTGTTTTTCATTCTTACATTGACATTGCAAAAGCAAATGGTACCTTCGAAGTAATTGGCTTGAAAGATTGTTTGAAAAATGCCTGGCTAAGCTCTAATAAAATCTTTGTGATGAAAAGTGAAAGATTTAAAGTAAATGTGAGTGACAGCAGATTAACAGATAACTGGGATGAATTTTTAGATGATATCGGTCTCAAATAATTAAATATAAAGGACCGAACTATGAAATTATTAAGATTAAAAATATATCAACCTCAGGCACATTATCGAATTCCGTTTACTTATCAGAGAAGACACACATATCCAATTCCACCATACTCAACGGTAATTGGATTTTTAATCAATCTACTCGGCTTGAAAGATCAATCAAGCTCACTTTATTCCAATGGGATTAAAAATCTAAAAATTTCAATAGCAGGAAGTTTTGAAACAAAGACAATTGAATCAATCTGGTTTCGAAATCTATCAAAGGAAAGTCACAAAAAAAGATTTGGGTCATTTTTTAATAGAAGCCTAAGTGGTCACATTGAACATTTTGGTGGTCAATCTCCAATGAAAATTGATATCCTCAATGATGTTTACCTTATCATTTATCTTTTTCATAATGATCAAAATTTTCTTGAACTTATAAAGGAAAACATTCTAAATCCAGTTCAGAGATTGGAAGTTTTGCATCTAGGAAGAGCTGAAGATTGGATCGTCTTTGATGGCTTACCAAAACTAATTGATATTGATGAACTTAAATACGGTCGATTTGATGGAAATTATAAACTCTACTTTTGGATACCAGAAAAAATATTTCAGTTTGATTCCAGATTTATAAACTACAACGATTTTACTGGATTAATTTATAATCTACCTGTCTTCTCTGAAATTGAAAATTACGAAAACACATTCAACAAAAATGGTAGACGAAAATTTTCGTATATCAAGACCAAATTAAATAATGGTGAAATTACAAAAACTAATATTTTAGTTGATTTAGATTCTGATCTTCCTAAACCAATTCCAATCTTTTTTGGAGATCTACAATGAACCAGAATCCACTTATATGGGCAAAGAGCATAAAAAAGATTCAATCAGGGAAAGATCAAAAGATAATTGGGCTTTGCGAACACACAAAACATCTCCTCGATAAGTTTGAAGAACTAAAAGACTTTGTTCCACCAGTACTTCACAAACCAATAAAAATGGCAATCTATCTCCATGATATAGGTAAAGTCCTTCCATTTTTTCAGCGAAGGAGACTCGGAAATAAAGATTATTCACCATTTGATGTCGAAATAGACATTGAGCACTCAATTCTTTCTGTCTTACTTGTAAATAAAGAAGAACTTAATAACCAAATCCAGAATGATGACTATTTCAAATTTATTTTATCTGCAATTGCTTTTCATCACTGGAGAGATAAGTTTGAAAATCTTATGAAATATGGAAGCGAACAGTTCTGGAAATTCAGAAATAAACCAGAATATTTTAAACAGCAATTAATTCAGAATTTAAAATTAGAAATGTCTTGTCTTGATGAATTTAATCCTGATTTAATTGAACTTGATGAATTTATGCTTGATGGACTTGCGAGAAATGCGACTTTTGACAGGTATGCAATTCCACCTTATCAACTTTATTTCCTTCCACAAAGAATTGATGTGAACGAAGACAAAAAGAAAGACTGGATTTTAATTGCTGGAAATTTAATGCGGTGCGACCACTTTGCTTCTTTCTGCGAAGAAGATGATAAGGATTATCCCATTGAACTTAGCAACATTACTTTTGATGAAATTAAGTCTTCAATAATTAAAGAATTAAATAATCAGGATTTATGGCAGTTAAACTATATAAACTCATATAGGGACAAAAACACAATCTTAATTGCACCAACCGGTATTGGTAAAACAGAATTTGCCTTTCTTTGGTCTGATGGTAAAAAATTATTCTTCACTCTACCAATTCGAGCTGCGGTAGAACAAATATTTGAACGGGCACGAAAAATTTTTAATAAAAATCAAGACCAAATAGTTGGTATTCTTCACTCTGATGCTGATGTATATCTTATAGAAGATGAAAACGAAGAAAGCAGTATTAAATTATATGATAACGCAAGACAATTGGCTTTTGCTGTGAATATATCAACTGGTGATCAATTCTTCCCTTATTCATTAAGACCACCAGGTTTCGAAAAAATTTATTCTACTTTCTCTTATTCAAAACTTGTAATTGATGAAGTTCAGGCTTATGACCCACAAGCTGCTGCGATTATCGTTAAATATATTGAAGATATAATTAGAATGGGCGGAAATGTGCTGTTAATGACGGCAACTTTGCCCGATTTCATTAAGATAGAAATTCAAAATAGACTTGAAAAACTTAATTTAGCCAGACCAGAAATTCTTAATCTATTTGAAATTGATAATGATAAACTTGGCAAGCTGATAAAGCATAAAATCAGATTAATAAAAATTGATAATTCGACTGATAATAAAAATAAACCTGATTTTACTTTCCCCGACGAATTAATTGACGAAATTATCGAGAATGGCAAAACAAAGCGTGTTCTTGTGATTTGCAACACTATAAAACAGGCTCAAAATGTTTACAATAAATTAAAACAAAAAATTAGTGGTGAAATTCAATTAAACCAGTTGCATTCTCGTTTTACATTTGATGATAGAAAAAGTAAACAGGACGAGATTTCCCGAATTTTCTCAAATCCTAAACCAAATAACGAAAATCAAGGAAAAATACTGGTTGCCACTCAAGTCATCGAAGCTGCTCTTGATATCGATGCGGATATATTATATACAGAAATTGCACCAATGGATTCTCTAATACAAAGAATGGGGCGAGTTTTAAGAAGATATAAAGAAAATTACAACCACAATGGTTCGCCTAATGTTAACATTATCATATTCACAAAAAATTATGAATCCGGCAATTCTAAAGTTTACAATTCTGACCTTCTAACAATAACATTAACACTTTTTCTTATTTTACAACCTGAAAACACCGAAGCAGCAAATTATCAATTCTTAATTGAGAGTGCGAAAAAATACATCGAATACAAAAAGGGAAAATTAAAAGTCACAAATAATTTTAAAAATAGATTTGATTCAATTCCTTCATTTTCTAAAAAAACAAAGGGAAAGGGGAAAACTAAATCACAACAAAATTCAACTTTTCTCTTATCAGAATTTGATAAGTATCAACTTACTAATGCTCTTTATTCCTTAACCGATGAAAGTAAATATCGAGTGGAATTTTACAAAACATTAAGTCTTCTGGATTCCGGTTTAATGGCAGATACCAAATTCGAAGCTCAAAAAATATTCAGGCCGATGGTTAACACCTCTGTTATCAGCAAATCACAACTTGAAAAGCTTAAGGAAGACATTCAGAATTTCTTTACTAGATACGAAAACGCAAATCGAATCTACACGCGCTTTAAAGAACATATTATTTCAAAATATGTTGTAAATGTTTATGGAGTAAAAGACAAAAACGGATTACAAAAAGCTGAACTATGGATAGAAGAAAATTTCATTCCAGATGTGAACATTTCGAAAACAAACATTGAACGATTGAAGAAATATCTTAAAAATATTTATATAACCGCTGCTAAATATTCAAAAGAATCTGGTTTAGAAGAAATAATTGAAAACTTACTCGATTCAAATATTATATAATGAAAATAACAGGAACACACATAAATTATTATTTTCATTGCAAAAGGCATCTATGGTTTTTTTCTCATCATATTTTGATGGAACACACAAGTGACCTGGTGGCAATTGGTAAATTTATTTCAGAATCTACTTACGAAAGGAAAAAACATGAGCTACACTTCGTTGAAGATGATTTTGAATTTGTAATTGATTTCTATGATAAAAACACAAATACAATTCACGAAATAAAAAAGACTAATAAGATGGAGGAACTTCATCTCTGGCAATTAAAATTTTATATTTTCAGATTAAAAGAAATGGGCTTCCAAAATGTAAAAGGCATCATTGATTATCCCAGATTAAAAAAAACATTAAGAGTAGAACTTACCCCAAAAGATGAAGAAAAACTGGAAGAAGTTATTCGGGATATTTACAATATAATTAATCAAAAAAAACCGCCAGGAGTAATAAGAAAACCCTTCTGCCGTAAATGTTCTTATTTTGAACTTTGTTATGTATAAAGAGGACATTTTATGAAAAAGAACTTCTACATTTTTACAAGCGGAATTTTAAAACGAAAAGACAATACAATTTATTTTGAACCTTTTATAAATCAAGAGACCCAAAAAACTTCATCTCTTCAGGATTCTGAATTATCTCACATTCCAGAAGAAGAATACTTAATCGACTTTGATGAGGAAGAAGATAAACAGGAAAAAACTGCTCAACCTCAGATTGGTCGCAAATTTATTCCGGTTGAATCAATAGATAGTATTTATTGTTTTGGTGAACATCGATTTAATACAAAATTTCTAAACTTTCTAAGTCAAAATCAGATCCCGCTTCATATATTTAACTATTTCGGATTTTATTCAGGAACATTCTATCCAAGAGAAACACAGGTTTCGGGCAAGTTATTAATTGCACAGGTACAACATTATTTAAATGAAACCAATAGACTTTACATTGCTAAAGAATTTATCAGAGGTTCAATTCATAATATGATAAAAAATCTTCAATATTATAACAATCGCGACAAAGATCTTTCCTATTTTATAGATTATCTTACTCAGTCATTTAAGAAAGTAGAAGAAGTAAAATCCATTGAAGAGCTGATGGGAATTGAGGGGACCACCAGAAAAAATTATTACGAAAGCTGGCATCTGATAATAAATCAACCCATCGATTTTGAAAAAAGGGAGAAACAACCTCCACCTAATCCTATTAATGCGCTCATTTCATTTGGTAATAGTCTTCTTTACACAACTGTATTAAGTGAAATTTACAGGAACCAGTTAAATCCAACAATCAGTTACTTACATTCACCTGGAGAAAGAAGATTTTCTCTTTCCCTTGATATTGCTGAAATATTTAAACCATTAATTGTAGATCGGCTGATATTTGCTCTATTAAATAAGAACATAATTAAAGATGAGGATTTTGACCAGAACCTGAATAGCTGTCTTTTGAATGAAAAGGGAAGAAAAACTTTTATAAAAGAATACGATGAAAAACTCGCAACAACAATAAAACATAGAAAATTAAATCGTTCAATCTCTTATCAAACTTTGATTAGATATGAATGTTATAAATTAATCAAACATCTACTCGACGCTGAAAAGTATCAATCATTTAAAATTTGGTGGTAGAAAATGTATGTGATATTGGTTTATGATGCGGCGCCCCGAAGGGGTAATAAAGTACTTAAATATCTAAGAAAAAAATTAAACTGGGTTCAAAATTCTGTCTTTGAAGGTGAAGTAACTGAAGCATCTTTTATGGAATTAAAAAAAGATATAGAAAAATTAATTAACAAAGATTATGATTCAATTATCTACTATGTTTTTGATTCAAAAAATTATTTTGAAAGAGGAATTATAGGAATTGAAAAATCGAGTATTGATACAATACTCTGAGTCGTCGAAACTATAGAGATTTTACATTTTTTAAGATCGACGACTCAATCTCTGATAAAAGTTGACTTTTTTTATTTTTTTTGCATAAATTTGTACAGTTTTAATCGAACCATTGTGGAATTGAAACTATAGTTTTTTATGATCCCTATATTTCTTAAAAGTGTTTTAATCGAACCATTGTGGAAT
>JBNAWO010000123.1:0-6930 GCA_049699815.1 Ignavibacteria bacterium
GGTATCGGATCGTCCCTTTATACAAATCAAATTTTTTTCTAATAGAGTTGTTAAAATGTAATCTGCATTAACTCCACGAATTCTTTCAATTTCTGGTTTTGTAATCGGTTGTTTGTATGCTATAATTGCCAGAGTTTCAAGTGCAGCTTGAGAAAGACGCTTTTGTCTTCGCTCAGTGTTCATAAATCCAACATAACGAGAAAATTCTGGTCGAGTTGCAAATTGATATCCTTTTGCAATCTTTATTATTCTAAAAGCCAATCCATTCTCTTCGTAAAATTGATTTAATTCTTCGATAGAATTTTCTATAAGCGAATAAAGTTCAAGCTCTTTTTCTTTATCAACTGATTTTATAATGTTGAAAATTGTTTGTGTATCAATTGGTTCATCAGATGCAAAAATTAGGGCTTCGACAATATGTTTTAATTCTCTTTTCATAGTTTCTTTATTACAAAGTTATTAAAATCCTCTCCACCTATGATAGTTATTACTTTGTTTTTAATTAATTCAAGGATCACAATAAATGTAACTATAATTCTCAACTTTTCAGTCATACCGGCAACAAGTTCTTTGAAATCAATCTCGCCTTTTTCTTCAAGTTTATTTATTACAAACTCAAGCTGTTCTTCTGTGCTGACAGGTGGTTTGACAATAGTATGTTCAGTAACTTTTGGAAGTGATTCAATTACTCGTTTAAATGCTTTTGCAAGATCAAACAGAGTAATGTTTTTAAGCAATACATCGAAATCGTGTGGTGGAGTAGCTTCATCGTGTTTGAAATATTTTCTAAAAGTAATTTTTCGTCGTTGTGCTTCAAGCTCAGAAAGTTGAGTTGTCATCTCTTTATAGCGCATATATTCAACAAGTCGATTAACAAGTTCTTCTCGTGGATCAATTTCTTCACCTTTTTCATTAACTTCTCTTGGAAGAAGCATTCTTGCTTTTATATGCATAAGAGTACTTGCCATCATAATAAATTCGCCGGCAACTTCAAGATCCAGTTCTTCAATGAAATGCAAGTACTCGATAAATTCTTTTAAAATTTTTGAAATGGGAATATCATAAATATCAAGTTCATCCCTTTTAATAAAAAACAAAAGAAGGTCAAGAGGACCTTCAAAATCCTTTAATGAAACTTTATAAACTGTATTTGACATTAACCAAACTTCATTTTTTCGTGAACTTCTTGCATAGTAGCTTGAGCAACTTTTCTTGCTTTGTTTTCTCCATCAATTAAAATTTCTTTAACTCGTTCTGGCTTCAATTCTAATTCTTTTCGTTTTGCACGAACAGGTTCAAAAGAATGTGCAATTTTTTCAGAACATTTTAATTTGCATTCAACACAACCGAGAGCACCACTACGGCAGCCTGATTCTATTTCAGAAATTTCTTCAGGATTGAATTTTTTATGATAAGTGAAAACGAGACAAATTTCTGGTCTGCCTGGATCATTTTTTCTAATCTTTTGTGGATCAGTTACAGCTTTACGTAATTTCTGCTTAATATCTTCTGGGTCATCGGATATTAAAATTGCGTTATTTAATGATTTACTCATCTTAGCATTTCCATCAAGACCAGGCAATCTTGCAAATTGGCTTAACAAAGGTTCAGGTTCTGGAAAAACTTCACCCCAGGTTTGATTAAACTTTCTGGCAATTTCACGGGTGATTTCAATATGCGGAACTTGATCTTCTCCAACCGGGACATAATTCCCTTTATATAAAAGAATATCGGCAGCTTGTAAAACTGGATAACCTAAATGACCGTAAGTAATATTTTCAATTTTCAAATCCCGAACCTGTTCTTTTACAGTTGGATTTCTTTCCAATCGAGCTGTAGTAATCAACATAGAAAAAATTAAGTGAAGTTCGGTGTGTTCTTTAACCTGTGATTGTCTAAAAATTGGACTTCTCTCTGGATCTATCCCTGATGCAATCCAATCAATTGCCATCTGGATTGAATCACTTTCAATATTAGATGTATCGAGAGAAGTTGTTAAAACATGATAGTCTGCAATTAAGTGATAGTTTTGATATTCATTTTGAAGTTTAATCCAGTTTTCAAGTGCACCCACATAATGACCTATATGCAATTTACCAGTGGGTCTCATTCCACTTAAAATAATCTTTTTCATTTTTCCTCATTAAGTTAAATACAGGAATGGTTTCCACCGTTCATCAACCTGACCGACAAAATTTTTCAAAAACATAATGTGACTTGGTCTGAACGGTTTTCTAATTAAATGCATATTTGCTTCTTCTAAGGTTCTATCACCTTTTTTATTGTTGCATTTGATACAAGCTGTGACAAGATTTTCCCAGGTATCCTGTCCACCTTTTGATTTTGGAATAACATGATCTATGGTTAAGGGTAAATCAGATCTTCCACAATACTGACATTTGTGATTATCCCTTCTTAAAATATTTTTTCTTGAAAGCATTACTTTTTTATAGTGAACATTAATATAACTCGATAATCTGATTATGCTTGGAAAAGGCAAAGTTGTACTGGGCGACCTTAAAACAAGTCCATCCTTTCTTGCAATAATTTCAGCTTTATTAGTCAATAATAGTACTATCGCCTTTTTTGTATTGCAAATGGTAAGGGCTTCATAATTCTGGTTGAGAACCAGAACCTTTGCATTTAGCCTGCCGTTTGTATGTCTCGATTTCTCCGCGAACTTTAAACCTCACTTCTTTTTATTTAATAAATTATAAATTCTATATCCTAAACGCAAAATTAATACAATTGCAGCAAAAAAAATTGCTAGATAAGCATAATCCATAGGAAAGTGACCTGTCCACATTAAAACAATGACCAAAACCATCAAAGCCATTATTATATAACTTAGACGATCAATTATTTTTTGACTCATCTGTTAAATCCTTCAATATTATTCCACCGACAAGGACAAAACCATCGTTATCATATAAAACAGCGCTTTGACCTGGAGTAACAGCTCTTTTTTCATCTATCAAATCTAAAACAATTAAATCTTCATCAGCTAAAAATATTTTAGCTTTTCCTGGTCTATCTGAATAACGAACTTTAACAAAAACCTCATCTCCTGGTTTAACTTCAGAAACGGATACATAATTAATTTTATTCATACTAAATCTTCTACAGATCAATTCATAAGCATCACCAAGTTCTATTACATTATCTCCAATTGAGATTGATTTGACATATACTGGTTTACCTAGTGAAACTTCGAGACCTCTTCTTTGACCAATTGTATAAAATGGAATTCCTTTATGTTCACCTATTTTCTTACCATGATAAATTAAATCACCTCTTTGGATTTCAATTTTTCGTTCTTCAAATTTTTCTTTTAAAAATCTTCCGTAATCATTATCAGCTACAAAGCATATTTCTTGACTTTCGGGTTTATTAGCTGGTCTGATTTTAAACTCCTTTGCAAATTCACGCACTTCATCCTTTGTCAAATCTTCTAATGGAAAAATTGTTCTTGATAAAAATTCCTGCGAAAGTCCCCATAAAGCATAAGCTTGATCTTTTCGATTCATAAAATCTGATTTAAGCTTGTATCGATTTGAATTTTCATCAAAAATAATCTTTGCGTAATGACCTGTTGCAATATAATATGCACCGAGTTTTTCAGCCTCTTCCATTAGATCGCCCCACTTTACTTCCCGGTTACAAATTATACAAGGATTTGGTGTACGACCGTGCAGATATTCATCAATGAAATTTTCAATTACTGATGATTTAAAGTTTTCAGTAAAATCAACTGTGAAATGTGGAAAATGATATTGAACAGCAACGCTTTTTGCATCAAATATTGCATCGAGTGAACAACATCCACTCTCGTGCTTTGGTGCGCCACCAACTTCCATAAAACCCCAGGTTTTCATTGTTATCCCAATTACATCAAAACCAGCCATTTTCAACAAAACAGCCGCTACTGAAGAATCCACTCCACCTGACATTGCAACAACAACAGGTTTAGATTTATCATATTTATTGAATTTTTCTAATATCTTCATATTTCAAGTTAAGAATTATGTGACTTATATTCTAAAACTATTTTGTTCAACAAACAAAATGATAATAAAAAAGTTTCAATTAATAATGATTAATTCAAGTTAAGATTTTCAAAATCATAAATCTTTAATTTCGATAAAACATTCATTATCATAAATCAAATCTCTTGTAAAAAAACATTGTAAATGGAAATTGAAAAATTGACAACATCTAAAACTTAATAAATTCTAAATTTAATATTGATAGACCTTTAAAATGGGAATAAAGAAAGATATTAACTCTTAATAATAAACTTCAATCCTCAGTCTATTGAAGAATGACTAATTCTCACCCTATTCCTGTCGAAGGTTGTTACCCTGTCATTCCCGCGCAAGCGGGAATCCATTTTCACCCTAAGCAGTTTGAAGTGTGACCTTCTGCTCATCCTGTCATTCCCGCGCAAGCGGGAATCCATTTTCACCCTGAGGATATCGAAGAATGACAGGACGAAATACTTTCATTAGTCTCATTCATCAAATGAATCAGCCTGACATATATTTTACTTGTACATTGGGTTTTATTTATAAGTTATGAAGGGATTAATTCAAATCAGCGAAAAAGTTTGTATTGATGAAGTGAAAGCTTTGATTGACTATTGGGGAATAGAGCATTAGATTGTAATAGAGAGGTAAATAGAAATGTTATTAGTATCTAAAATAAAATTCCCCCGCAGAGTTTGTCCTACAAATATTTTTTCTAATCTATGCGTTAAAAAGTTTTTATCTTTTTGTTTCAACTTTAATAACTTCTATAGTTTCACTTATAAAATATGAGGTAGTTACCTATCGCTCACCCTTTGGTGAGTTTACGACGGGGTTTACTTGAGCTAATTTTCTAATCCGTTAATAGTCTTATGATAGAACAAGGAATAAAAGGTAATAAACATGAAAAAAAATCTAATTTTAATACTAAGTGGGCTTTTACTAAACATATATAATTGTGCTATTGCCCAAAATTACGGAAACTGGAAGATTATATCTTCTCTAAGCATACCGAGAGCAAATCATTCCTCAACTGTCTTACCGAATGGTAATATCCTTGTTACTGGCAGTATTGGTTCCCCTAATGATTTATCAAGCTGTGAGATTTATGATACTCTTCTGAAGACTTGGCGTTATACAAATCCAATGAATATAGGGAGAAGTTTTCATAAAGCAATTTTATTCAACAATGGAAAGGTATTGGTAGTAGGCGGATTTATGGTTCGTTCATGTGAATTGTTTGATCCAATTACCGAAACCTGGGTTTTCACGGACTCTTTAATAATAAAAAGGTCATTTGATCTCAACGCAATTTTATTAAATGACGGTAATGTATTAGTAGTAGGTGGTCGTGCTTATAGTGATGATTATAGTTACTCTATGATTTTAAATAATTGTGAAATATACAATGTCGGGATAGGACTTTGGAAATCAACTGATACATTGAGAATTGCAAGATTTAAACATACCGCCACTACTTTATTAGATGGACGGGTTTTGGTAACAGGAGGAATTGGTAAAAATGGAAAAATTCTTAATTCTTGTGAAATTTATAATCCAGCCTCTGGTACATGGGCATTTGTTGATTCATTAAATATTCAAAGAAGGAATCATAGTGCAACTTTATTACCAAGCGGTAAAGTATTAGTTGCAGGAGGCAGAAACGACTCTTATTCGTGGTTAACAAGCTGTGAGGTATATGATCCCAAGTCAAATACCTGGACCCTCGTAGATTCAATGATATTTCCAAGACAGGACCATTCGGGAATTTTAGTATCAGATAGTGTAATATTGTTTTCTGGAGGAAGTATGAATTCTATTGTATGGGAATTATACGATGCCAAAAATTTTACTCCTATGTATTGGGAGTTGTTGCCTTTTGAAAAAATTTCTCATGATATTTTACAATCACCGAATGGTAGAGCAATCAGTATTGGTGGTAGGACACATTCTGGGATAGCAGTTTACTCAACGGATATATGCTTAATTTATGAGCATAATTTAACTTTGGTGAAAATTGAAAATAATGAAACCCCTAATTCATTTAAGCTATTCCAAAATTATCCCAACCCATTTAATTCTCAAACAGTAATAACATATCAAGTTCCAGAGAAAGAATTTATCTCCCTGAAGATATTTAATCCCCTTGGAGAAGAGTTATTAACACTTGATGAAGGGATAAAAGAACGAGGGACTTATAAAATCACCTTTAATGGTAGTAACCTAAGCACTGGAATATATTACTGTAGATTAAATACCCGAAACTATTTCAAGACTATTAAGATGTTGATCATAAAATAAATCAACCAAAATAAACTAAAACCTATAAATTAATCTTGGAGATTAAAATGTTATCAAATAAGTTCTTAAAATTAAACATAATATCAATAATTCTACTCTTAACGAGCATTACACTAAATGCTCAGCTTGTAAAGATTACACATCCTAATTTAATAAGTGAATCGGATATATATGTTGATGAAAATGGGAAACGGTATTCAAATTTAATAACGATAAAATTTAAAGAAAAAATTATAGATATACCACGAGGACTAAATCTGCTCAAATCAACGATGTAAATAACACAGGCTTAAAAAGTTTCTTTCTGTCATTAAAAAACAGATATGGTGATATTCAGATTGTAAAGGTATTTCCATCTGAGATATGGGGAGATACGTTGAGGATAAATAAGAGGACTAAAGCAGTTGTTTCAGTTAAAGATCTATCGCAATTTTTCAAAATCAAGTTTAATAGACTTGTTCCTATAGATTCGATAATTTTAGCAATAAAACAACATCCTCTTGTTGAATATGCCAATGAACCTATGCTAGCTTACACAACAATTGATCCAAATGAATCATTATATTTATATGGTAATAAATGGCCTTTCGTTAAAATTAATGCA
>JBNAWO010000124.1:0-6857 GCA_049699815.1 Ignavibacteria bacterium
AAATTCACATAAATCTTTCTGATAATCCAGATGATGCTTCGCTTGTAAATGCTGGCACTCCTGATTGTATTGAAATTTGGAATCTTGTTTTCATTCAATACAATCGTTTACCAGATGGTTCACTTGAACCTCTAAAAGATAGATTTGTAGACACAGGAATGGGATTCGAACGGATTTGTGCTGTGCTTCAAAATAAAAGATCTAATTACGATACAGATATTTTCATTCCGTTGATAAATAGAATTGAAGAACTAACTGGCAAAAAATATGATTCGAATGAAAATCAAATTGCGATGAGAGTGATTGCTGATCATCTAAGAACTCTCACTTTTGCAATTGCAGATGGTGCGCTCCCTTCAAATGAAGGTAGAGGATATGTGTTGAGAAGAATTTTACGCAGAGCATCGAGATTTGCGCGTAAACTTGAAATGCACGAGCCTATGATTTATAAAATTGTTCATACATTGGTCGAAACTATGGGTGATGTATTTCCAGAAATAAAACAAAACCAGAAACATATTGAGGGAGTCATTAAAGCAGAAGAAGAAGCCTTTGGTGAAACTCTTGATCGTGGACTCGAGATTTTTGATTCGATAGTGAAAAAACTACAAAATGAAAAATCAAAATTGATTTCAGGCGAAGATACTTTCAAACTTTATGATACTTATGGATTTCCAATTGATTTAACTGAATTAATGGCAAGAGAAATTGGATTTACAGTAGATCGTCAGAAGTTTGAAGAATTGATGGAAGAGCAAAGAACAAGATCACGAGAGACCAAAAAATTTTTTGGTGCGCCTGCAATTTTAGGTAAGATTGATCTTAACAATTTGCAAAAAGTTGAATTCGTCGGCTACGATAAATTTGATTCCGAAAGTAAAGTAATTGCCCAGGAAAATGATTTGCTTATTCTTGATCAAACGCCTTTTTATGGAGAAGCTGGCGGTCAGGTTGGCGATACAGGCAAAATTATTTATAACAATTATTTGATTGATGTAATTGATACTCAAAGAGAAGGTGATTTAATAATTCACAAGTTAAGTGAGTTAGATTTTGATTTAATGGACAAAACAGTAAAAGCTGTGGTCGATAAGCTTCGACGAAAAGCGATAATGAGGAATCATTCTGCTACTCATTTACTTCATAAAGCTTTAAGAGATATATTAGGGACTCATGTTAAACAGGCAGGTTCGCTCGTTGAACCTTCCAGATTAAGATTTGACTTTACTCATTACAAAAAACTTTCAAAAGAAGAACTTGAAGCAATTGAACAATTGATTAATGAAAAAATTCGTGAAGCTTTGCCGCTCATTCATCACAGAAATATTCCATTTGAGGAAGCGAAAAAGATGGGTGCTTTGATGTTCTTTGGCGATAAGTACGGAGATAGGGTTAATGTTGTTCAGTTTGGTGATTATTCAATGGAATTTTGTGGTGGAACTCATGTATCTAATACTTCAGAAATTGGTTTATTAAAAATTATTTCAGAAGGAAGTATTAGCAGCGGAGTTAGAAGAATTGAAGCCGTTACTGGTGAAGGAGTTGAAAAATATATCGATGAACAATTACAAAAATTGAGTGAACTTTCAGAGAAATATGAAAAACTCTTAGAAGAAAAACTTCGACTTGAAAAAGAAATTTCCAGACTTAAGCTTCAAGAAAAAGTTCAAGAAGTCGAGAAATTTATCAGCAATAAAAAACAAATCGATGGTTTTGCTGTTGTTTCAGGAATTGTTGATGTTGATAATATGGATCAACTAAAAGAACTTGGCGATGTATTAAGAGAAAAATTGAAAAATGGAGTCGGACTTCTTGCATCAAAAATTGAAGATAAAGTTCAGTTCGTTTGTGTTGTAACAGATAATTTGATTAAAGATAAAAAATTAAGTGCTGGTAAAATTGTCGGTGAAGTTGCAAAAATTGTTGGTGGTGGTGGCGGTGGCCGACCTCATCTTGCAACAGCCGGTGGAAAAGAAATCTCAAAATTAAATGAAGCACTAAATCAATTTGATAAAATTGTTCAAAAGTACATTCAAAACTAAAAGTAATTGAAAATTGAAAACAAAAATTTACAATTATATTTTAGAGAATATCGAACGTAAAGGAGCTCTATTTTTTCTTTTGATTGATCCAGATAAAACTAAAGTTGAAAAACTTGACGAGCTGGCCCCTGCTTTCGAAGATTCTGATGTTGATGTTTTATTGATTGGCGGAAGTCTGATTTTAGATTCAGACTTTCAAGAATTTGTAAAGACAATAAAAAGCAAAACAAAAATTCCCATTGTCATTTTTCCGGGCGGAGTAGAACAGGTTAGTCCTTATGCAGATGCAATTTTATTCTTATCGATTGTGAGCGGAAGAAATCCTGAAAATTTAATCGGCAAACATATAATTGCAGCGCCTTTGATTAAAAGAATAAACTTAGAACCAATCTCCACTGCATATATTTTAGTTGAGTCTGGCAAAACAACTACAGCAGAATTTCTAAGCAACAGCAAACCAATTCCCAGACACAAACCAGATTTAGCTGCTGCGCACGCACTTGCTGCTGAATATCTTGGAATGAAATTAATCTATCTGGAAGCCGGCAGTGGTGCTGAACTTTCTGTACCTGAAGAAATGATTTATTTTGTGAGTAAAACGATTTCAATTCCGTTGATTGTTGGTGGTGGAATTCGTTCTCCTGAAGAAGCTAAAAGAAAAGTTGACGCAGGAGCGAAGATTGTAGTTGTGGGGAATCATTTTGATAATCCGGATAATTTCAAACAACTTAAAGATTTTACATCGGCTGTTCATTATAAATTAAAAAAACCAGAAGAGGTTTAGATGGATAAGTTAAAGTTTATAAAGGAATCTTTAAATGAGAGTGCAAATCTTAAAAAACAAATTTTAGAAACTTGTGAACAAAATATTTTACAGGCAGTTGATTTACTCGTTAATGCATTTAAGAATGGTAAGAAACTTTTACTCATTGGTAATGGAGGAAGCGCAGCAGATTGTCAACATATTGCAACAGAATTAATGATCAGATTGAGCCATCACATTAAAAGACCAGCCCTGCCTGCAATTGCATTAACTACTGATACATCAAATTTAACCGCAGGGGGCAATGATATTGGTTATGAAAATGTATTTGCAAGAAATGTCGAAGGACTTGGAAACGAAGGGGATGTTCTATGGGCAATTTCAACAAGTGGAAACTCACCAAACATTATTAAAGCAATAGAAATGGCAAAGAGTAAGAAAATGTATGTATTAGGTTTGAGTGGATTGACAGGCGGTAAAATGAATAATCTTTGTGATGTTATTATCAAAGTTCCATCAGAAAATACACAACGAATTCAAGAGGGCCATTTAACAATTGAACACATCATTTGTGAATTAGTTGAGCTGGAATTGTATTGTAATTAAAAGAAATATATAATTTCCCCCTCATAAAAAATGACTCTTCCAATCAGTTGAATGACCGTGATCAAGAATTAATATAGTTAGAAAGTTAATTAGGAAACATTAAACTGTTCAAAGTAAAAATTAAAATTTTTTATCCCTGAAATTTTGTTCTGGTATATTTCACATAACTTTAATGATGCGAACTTTTAAAATTTAATTTATTTGTCAAATGGCTAAGAAAGAAATTCTACTTGTGTTCAGATGAATGAGACCCGAATTTTCAATGAGTTTAGATAGGATTTGAAGCGTGTGTGAAGCGTATCTGGAGCGAATGTGAAGCGTATCTGAAAAGGAGTTATTACGAAATAGGAGAGTATTTTTTATATAAAAAAATCTCGGTTAAGTTGAGTAACCCTTAACCGAGATTTTAGCTTTAGATTAATTTGGTATGGGAAGGAAGATTTTGTTTAATTCAGGATAAATTTGGTTGTAATTGCCACTCCAAAATCTCTTGAATTTGATATACCTTTTGCAAATTCATTTTGAAGATAAATTCGATTGCCTAAGTAGGTCCCGAAGAAAAGACTTGCAGAAGCTTCACTTTGAGTTAATCTTTGTCCACCATAGCTACTACTCTGAACGCTTGCATATTCGGCACCAATACCTACAAGACTATTTTGATTAAAAGAATAAAACAATCCCAAATGTCCTCCAAAAGTCAAGTCCTCAGAATTCAAACCATAGCTCATTGTTGGGTGGATAACATAGGTAAAGTCGTTATTGTAGTAGATAAATGGAGTTGAAACCTCGAACTCATTTGCTCTTTGATTCATAATTCCGCGATGTTCAAGTATCAAATTGAAATTATAATCATAATGATGAGAAGTATAAATATTGTAAACTCCTCTTACTGCGTAAGCATCTAAATTAAACTCACCTCTCGGTTTTTCACCAGAACCCATAGTTAATTGAATTGAAAAATTTTTAGCCAATCCATAGTAAATACTTCCCATAGTAAAAAACACATCTTCTGCTGAATTATTAAATCTGGTAAACGAATATTCACCGTTTAACTCCATCACCAATGATTTATATGGATAAACCATTGATGCTTTTCTCAGGAAAAGGTATGTATCAAAACAGGCATAGGAAGAAGAATAAAGTATAAACAGAGCAACAAAAGTTGAAAATAATTTTTTCATTTTATGTCTCCTTATTTAATTAGTGATACATTTTTTATAAATATAACATTTAAAAAAAAGAAACAAAATTGTTAATTATAAAAAAATATTTCTTAGAATTTTTATAATGAAAGCAGGCTATAAGTTCTGTTTTGAAGTTTTAAGTGGGGGGATTTCAATCGGTTATCTTGAGAAAATTGATTTACATTTTTATATAATTTATTTATTAAATATTCATTTGATTAATTGAAATAAAGGCCAGAATAATTTAATTTGTTTTCAAAATCTAAGAGTGAAAATGGAAAATTTTAATATAACATACTCTATTATAAGTGAGGTCGTTTATGAGGATAAGTTTTTTATTCCAATTAAAAGAGAATAAACTTCCGAAGGATTATCGAAGAGGTTTTGCTTCGTTAATTAAGCACGCTATCTCAAAAGCAGACCCTCAACTTTATGATATTTACTATACAGGTAAACATAAAATCAAACCTTTCACATTTAGTGTATATTTCCCTCAGCAACCGAAACTGCAGGATGATTATTTTCTGGTGGGCGATAGAGCTATCTTAAATATATCAACAAACGATTATCGTTTTGCATCTCAACTTTATAATGGTATGCTCTCTATTTTAAATTCGTCGTATCCTTTATTTGATAACTCAGTTACACTGAGAACATTTAATTATCATCCACTGAAAAAGATAAAAAGAGACGAAGTCATTTTCAAAACAATTGATGCGATGCTTATAACGAACAAGTATTGCCACATAGATGTAGATGGAAATCAATACGATCTTTATCTCACACCAGAAGAGGATGGATTTGATGAAGGATTGAAGTTTTTAGTTAAAGAAATGGTTAAAAGATTTTTGAATTATGAAGGAGATTTTTTATTTGAATATGAATTAATAAAAAATTCGGTCAGAGCTATCCCCATCTGGCATTATAATCAATGGAATAAAGGAATAAAAGGACAAATCAGAATAAAAAGTCATCCCGAAATTCTGCAATTGATTTATGATATCGGAATTGGTGCAAGAAGAAGTCAGGGCTTCGGGATGCTGGAGGTGGCAAATGAACGATAAAATTACTCTTTATCCAGCAAGCTGGTTATATAATGCAGGTGTAGTTGGGTTAATTCAAACTAAATCAGAATTTTTTGAGTTTCAAGAAAATCTTGTAGTAATGGATAAAAATATTTTTCAAAGAATTGATTTCGAAGACTATTTTGATATCAATCGAATAATAAATCTAAAAGGGAAAAATGAATTTTATCCTAACTTTATTGATACTCAAGGCAATCAAATAGAAATATTTAAAAAATTTATCAGTTCGTTTAATGGATTAATCCAATCGGGTTATTGTCATATATGTGGAAATGCTTTTAATATTAGTAAAGATGTATTTCAAGAGATTTATGAATCAAGCGATGCGGGTAAAAATTTTCTCAGTAAAATTCAAAATTTCGATATGATTTATAATAGCTTACTCGGTCCATCTACAAGTAAGTTCCCAAATGGAGTATGGAATTTAGATCAAAGTCTGGAAGTTTGTAACCTATGTTCATTCATTCTTATCCATCATCATCTTTCTTATACAAAACTTTCAGATGGAACAAAAATTTTTATTAATGCTCCATCATTCAGGCTAATGTATGAATTAAATCGACTGATTAAGAATTTATATGGGCAGGATAGCAGTCAGAATATTCCAGTAAGAGAGATATTAGCTACTTCCGTAATTGAATATTCAAGAAAACTCTCTGCTCTTTTTAGCAAATGGTTGGTTGCTAATATTGAAGTAGTGATTAAAACTAATGATAAAATTGATTTCTTTTCTCTCCCTGCCGAAGTCTCAATTTTAATATCAGATAGAAATATTTCAGCTCTGCTGGCTAGCATTGGAGAAAGCAAAATTTTGAATTTGGTTTTAGATCAAAATTATTCTGAATTAATTGATTACGGTTACGATTTTTTGAAAATCGGATTAAAAGAAAACAAAAGCTTAAGTAAACTGGATAAGGAACTAATTAATAATGTAATCAAACGAGAAAGCAATAAACAGAATATTACTTTATTTGCTGATAAACTATTCACACTCTATTCATTGATTGAAGAAAAATTAAAGGAGAATAAAAAATGGAATTACAGGAACTAAAAACTAAGATCCAGCAAGGAAATTACTCTCTGGATGATTTCAAAACTGTTTATAGAAAATTAAGTGAACAACTAAACGAATTTCAATCTCTTCTCGAAGAAGCTTACGAAAATAATAGAAATGATG
>JBNAWO010000125.1:0-6847 GCA_049699815.1 Ignavibacteria bacterium
TCGAAGGTTTTTTTGTTTTAAAGTTTTTGACAAAGAATCTTTTTGGCTTGAATTCAGAAGAAAGCAAATCAAAACAAAATAATATGAGAGTTTCAACTAAAGATTATTGAAGGTATTTAGTTGTTGAAAAAACTAAAATTTTTAGTCCTTGAAATTAAAATACTTTTTTTCAAGTTGAAATTGATTCAAACCTTAGAATTGTTAATCTACAGTTCAATTGTTTTTGATTAATCCTATCAAATCTCCTTTATAGATTTTATCATAACTACCGAACCTTTTTTCAATTAACTTATAAAAATTATTCAGAGGGAAAGGTTCGATTAAATTTAATAATGCATCTATTCCACCAAGAGCGGCTTTATCGGGTCCACAAATTTTTCTTAACGGCAGTTTATACATTTTATCTGTCTGCTCAGGTAAATCTAAACTCTCATCATAGATAATTATTGTATCCTCATTTACTCGAGAAAAAATATTTTGTGAGATTAATTCTTTTAAACCATCATTTGATGCAATTATCAGAGCAAATGGAACATCAACGCCCGTGTAGTAAATTTCATCTGTAGAAAGAATCACTTCAGATAGTGAGAAACCACTACCCTGAGTAACTGGATTATCATTCTTTTGTGTTGTGAATAAACCAGACTGAGCGGCAGCTTGACATAAAATTGCCGCAGATGATTGAACTTTTTCACCTGCACTTCCTGAAATTATAATTCCAATCTGGTCAGTTCTAAATTTCGAATTAAAATCTATTTTGTTTTTATCTGGTGAAATGAAATTTGTGAATAAATTAAATTCACCATTATTGTTCAAAAACTTTTCAATGTATGAAATTGAAAATTCTTTTCGTTCTTTTTTATTCTCAATAATTCCCAGTTCATGCTCATGGTTTTCAGCAATTTTAATTAAATCAGTCCCCTTTAGTTTATTTTTCTCCACCGCATATTCAGTGCATAATTCTAAAACTTCAACGAGTGAGAAGCCATTATAATTAATTGCATCTACAATTGTATCGACAAGATCTTTATCAGTTGAAATCTTTCTCGCAACAAATTGAGCCTTTGACGAGACAGCCACTTTGCACAAATCGAGTGGAGGGATGATATTACCAAGTGGTGAAGTTTGAGTAATAAAATCGATAGGACTGAATGCAGATTGTTGACCTCCGGTCATTCCAAAAAGAAAATTATCAGCAACAATAACAGTTACATCAGTATTTAGCAAAGCAGCGTTAACAATGTGAAGCAATCCAATCATTGCACCGCCATCACCAATCAAAACAATAGTCTTCAATTTCTTGCTTGCTAAAACTTTATCGGCAAGAGCAATTCCAGTTGCAAATGCAGTTGATCTTCCGTGAGTTGTATGAACAGTATGAACTTTATCGAAAAGGTAATCTGCAAGTCCAATACATCCAATGTCAGTCACTAGGCAAACATCTTCAGGGTTTAATTTAAGTTTTACAAGAGCTTCGTCCAATTTTCTTAGGATGTGGCTGTGTCCGCAACCTTTACAGAAAGGCATTTGAACGCCTTGTGTCATATATGTGCACTCGATGTTTATGTCGATGTTTGAGAGTAATTTTTCCATTATAATTTCTCCATAATTTCTTGTGGAGTTATCATACTTCCGATTTTATTTACACCGATTACAACTTTCCCGGCGAATAAATGTTTGATTAAATTTCTATACTGGCCATTTAAGTTTTCTTCGGCAATTATGATTTTTTTATATCTATCGGAGATATCAATTAAAAGTTTTTCTGGAATTGGGAATAAACTATGTAAGATTAGCGCAGAAGCTTTTTTATTTGAATTCTTTAATCTTCTTAAAACTTCAAGAGTTGTTCGACCTGTTATACCAAAACTAATAATCAAACTTTCAGCATTTTCTTCTTCGTACAGTTTATATTCAATGAGTTCATTTTTATGACTTTGAATTTTTTCTTCAAGATGTTTTAAAACACTAATAGTTTCGGGATCATTTTTTTTCAATTCACCTTCTTTGTTATGAGCAGAACCAGTTGCAGTAACTTTAATTTTTCCTCCGACAGGTGTAAAAAGGGAAACATCACCAGGATTTTCAAAATCGTACATTTTCCAATTTTTTAATTTTAAATCGTCGGGGTCAATTGTTCGTCTATTTTCAACTGGTAAATTTTCTAATCCTATAAAATCGACTGTTTCAGTTGTCATTCCAATTTCTTTATCTGAAAGAAGAACGACAGGTGTTCTTAATCTTTCGGACCAGTTAAAAGCTTTAACTGTTAATTCAAAACATTCTCGTGGATTGGTCGGATACAAAACTGGAATAGTATAACCACCGCTTGTAATAAATTCGGTAAAAAGAATATCTCCCTGAGCACCTTGAGTTGCACCGCCAGTTGCTGGACCTAATCTCTGAACTACAGCAATTACAATTGGTGTCTCCGTTATTAATGCATATTGAACAGTTTCGATCATTAATGACCAACCCGGACCTGATGTTGCAGTCATAGATTTGAAACCACGCATAGATGCACCGACGCAATATGCAATAGCAGAAATTTCATCGGGTGATGGAATAGCAAGTCCACCAACTTTCGGAAGCATATCTATCATACCTTTGTAAATGCCAGATGCAGGAGTAATTGGATAGCCAGCAAAGAATTTACAGCCAGCATAAATTGCCCCTTCTGCAATCATTTGGTTTCCATTGCGGAGTTTGATTTTTCTTGTAGCTTCAATCATTTCTTCCTCAATATTTTTACAAAATTAGAAAAATGATTTTGAATTTAATTCTATTGATTTAGTAACGAATTGCTTGCTTTCAAAATAATTTTGAATAACTAAAATTAATTTTTTTAAGAGCAAATGAAATCATAGTTAAAATTCCTCGAAATTTTTTATTTATAAGTCTGGTTGGAAATCACTTGAATTTAAATCTCATCTAAATCGAAGATTTCCTACGGCAAGTAATTATTGTTTAAATGAATTAATTAGTTTTAATGATTGATACAACCGCTAACTGAGGTCTGAAGTTAATTTAATCTTACATTTAACTTCTTTATATTTGTAATAAAATTTTTTGGAAAATTGACGGTGAAACGACCGATTGATATAAAGAACGATAGAAAAACTCATTTATGCATAGGATTGGATATCTATCCTGAGTTACTACCTTCCTACATTACCTTCAAGAAAGATTTCGTTGAATATTTTATTGAGGGCGTCATCGAAGCTACATACGAAATTGTTGATGCTTACAAGTTTAATATGGCTTTTTTTGAATCAATGGGGAGTTATGGTTTAAGAGTACTGGAAAATATTCTACCCAAAATTCCAAAACAAATTATCAAAATCTGTGATGCAAAAAGAGGAGACATAGGTTCATCTTCTCGAATGTATGCAAAAGGTATTTATGAACATTTTAGATTTGATGCAGCAACTCTAAATCCACTTTTAGGTTATGACTCGCTTGAGCCATTTTTTAGATACATTAACAAAACAAACTACATTCTTACCTTAACATCAAATAATGGTGCAAAAGAATTTCAAAAATTAAAATTAAGTAATGGAAAAACGCTCTTTCAAGAAATTATATCAAAAGTAAAGAGTTGGAATTCAAAACATAAAAATGTTGGAATTGTGTTTGGTGCGACACAAAAATCGGAATTTAAGTTTCTGAACAAAGATTTAACCGATATTCCATTACTTATTCCAGGTATTGGATTTCAAGGTGGAGATTTAAATTCACTTATCTCTCATCTTAAGAAAAATGGCTTCCAAAATTTCCTCATTAATTCAAGCCGGAATGTTCTTTACTCAAATCTAAACGGTGATTTTAGAAAGTGTATTTTTAATAATGCTAATCAACTGAAACAGCAAATAAATGAATTATTCTACTCGTGAATAACTTAAATAAAATAAAAGAAAAATTCTTATATCAAATCTGGCAAAACAAAAAATTCTCCAACGGAAAGCTCTATACAATAAATAACGACGAAATAGAAATTCTGGATGTAGGTGAACTTAATGAAGGAGAGGATGGACCTGATTTTAAAAACGCTCGAATAATGATTGGTGGGATTAAATATGTCGGTGATGTTGAGATTGATACAAACATTAGTGACTGGGCAAGGCATGAGCATAATAAAAATGAAAAATATAATAGTGTAATTCTTCATGTGTTTTTCAATCGCGACAATAAAGACTTTCATCCAATATCTTACTCAGGCAGGATAATTCCATCTTTTAATTTAAGTCAGTTTATTGATGATGATTTAAGAAAAGTTATCCGAGAAGCAATCTCCCTTGAAAAAGATCATCGTTTAAAAGGAATTCCCTGTCAGCACAAAGAACTCCAGACAACTGTTGATAAAAAACTGACTTTTCTGAGAGAACTTGGACTAAGAAGATTTGAAAAGAAATGTAATAAACTTTATCAGAGACTAAAAGAAATTTATCTTGAAGATCAATTTCGTTCTTCGACAAAAGAACCAAGTATTCATTACACACCAGATGAAGATTTTTATAAAAAAGAATTTAAAGCATCAGATTTCAGGAATGAAAAACTCTGGATGCAATTATTTTACGAATATGTATTTGAGGCGCTTGGTTATTCAAAGAATAAAGATATTTTCAGAAGACTTGCCCTGGAACTTGATCTTGATTTTGTATTAAAGAATATTCCGAAAGAAAATTTCATTGAACAGGCTGAATATATCTACTTTTATGTTTCTGGTATGACGCCAAAAGTAAATGAAGACGAAGATGAAGAAGTCAAGATATATATAAAGAAAATAAACGATACCTGGAAAAAATATCAAAATAGTTACAGAGGTTCAATTCTTGAAGGAAGTAAATGGCATTTCTTCCAGTTAAAACCACAGAACTTCCCGACGATTCGTCTGGCTGGTGGTGTTCGATTGTTATATGAATTATTGTATAATAACTTGCTTGGAAGAATAATGTCAGCTTTCGAGAAAATTGATAATTCACCTCAAATGCTTAAAGCTTTGAAATCGCTTGTTGTGGTTGAAGCCGATGGTTTCTGGAAAAATCATTTTCATTTTAATAAACGAGCAGAGGTCCCTTTCAGACATTTTATAGGAATGTCGCGTTCTGAAGAAATTATTGTAAATGTAATCCTGCCATTTATTAAAGTCCTCTCTGATGTATTTGGCAGGAAAAAAGATGTTACGAAAGTAATGTCAGTATATAAAACGATGATGCAAAAAACTGATAACCAGATTGCAATCGATCTTGCGAATGCACTCCAATTACCAAATATTGTACATCAAAGTATTTTTTATCAAGGATTGATTGAGTTGTTTAGAGAATATTGCAGCAAAAAGAAATGCAAACAGTGCGAGATTGGAATTACACCTGGAGGTTAGTTTCCTTCACCAGTTAATTTTTTAAGTTCATCCCTAATTTTTGCAGCTTTTTCGTATTCTTCTTTTTCAATTGCTTCTTTTAGTTGAGCTTTAAGTTGGGCAATACGATTTTCTTTGCTTCTTGAGAAAGAAGAACTTTCCTGTGAACGAGAACGCTGCCTTTCCGAAAAATCATCTTCGTCATCTTTGTCTTCTTCGTCGTCAATTTCGTTTCTCAATCTATAATTTCTTTCTTCTTCTGGTTCAACTTCAAAGGCAGCTTCTCGCATCACAGTTTCACTTGCAAAAATAGGACATCTAAATCTTACAGAAAGGGCTATTGCATCGCTTGGGCGTGCATCAACCTCCTGCGTCATTGAAGATATATCAAGAATAAGTTTGGCGTAAAAAGTATTATCCCGAAGTTCATCAATAATAACTTCAACCAGTGTTGCGCCTAAAGATTCAATCAGATTTTTAGTTAAATCGTGAGTCAAAGGTCGAGGTGGCTTTATACCTTCAAGCTCCATTGCAATTGCCTGAGCTTCGAAAGCACCAATAATGATTGGCAAATTTCTATTACCATTAACCTCTCTCAATATTAAAGCATAGGCACCGCTTCCTGTCGGTGTTTGATGAAGTCCAGCTATTTCGACTCTAACTTTATCCATTTTTAACTAACATATTTTTTTAATTCTTCTTTCAAAGCCGGTAAAATTTCCAGAACATCTCCAACAATACCATAATCAGCAATTTGAAAAATTGGTGCATCTTTGTCTTTATTAATTGCAACTATACATTTAGCAGAAGACATTCCAGCTAAATGTTGAATTGCTCCAGAAATTCCACAGGCAATATACAATTTTGGCGAGACAGTTTTTCCAGTTTGTCCTACTTGCTCAGAATGAGGTCGCCATCCAGCATCAACAACGGCTCTCGATGCACCAACTGCACCGCCGAGAAGTTGAGCAATTTCTTCAAGTAAGTGAAAGTTTTCTGGTCCTTTCATTCCACGCCCACCTGATATAATAATGTCAGCTTCAGCCACATCTAATTTACCTTCAGATTTAACATATTCAGTTGCAAAGCTTCTCAAGTCTAAATTTTCATCAGCAACTTCTTTAACTTCAATATTTAAATTAACTTGAAATCCATCTTCACTTAGTGAAACTGTATTTGGTCTAATAGTCAAGACTTTAACTTCTGAACTTAATGAAAAGTTCATTAAAGCTTTTCCTGCATAAATTGGTCTTTCAAAAATTAATTGACCATCCTGAATTTCGATCGAAGTGCAATCAGCACCATATCCAGCTTTTAATTTAGCAGCAACTATTGGGGCGAGATCTTTTCCCATTGCAGTATGAGAAAACAGTATGAGATTAAAATTGTTTTCTTTTACAAAATCAGATATAAGTTTTGAATAAGCAGAGGATGAGTAGTTTGAAAGTTTTGAATTTTTGAAATGAATTACTTTTTCAAGCCCATGTT
>JBNAWO010000126.1:0-6838 GCA_049699815.1 Ignavibacteria bacterium
GATTGACCCAATTTCAAATAACCAAGCCCAACATCATAAAGCGGTTGTAATCTCTGTATAATCTTTTTTTGATCCTGAAAGAATTCAAGAGCTTCTTCAACTGTCATATCTAAAACATCAACTATACTTTTTCCTTTGTAAAGAACTTCCTGAACTTCTTTTTTGAATCTTCTTCCTTTACAATCTTCACATAGCAGATAAATATCGGCCAAAAATTGCATTTCCACTTTTACAAACCCTTCACCCTGACAAGTCTCACATCTTCCGCCAGGAACATTAAAAGAGAAATAACCTGGAGTATAACCTCTTGACTTTGCAAGTGGTCTCAGAGCATAAAGTTCCCGAATAAAATCAAAAGCTTTCGTATAAGTTGCAGGATTCGAACGAGAGCTTCTTCCAATCGGGGATTGATCAACAATTTCTGCATCAGATAGATAACCCAACCCATCAATGTGAGAATATTTTCCAACATTTATATTCTCATTGTGTTTTAATTTTCTTATTGCTGGATAAAGAATATCATTTACAAGAGTACTCTTTCCTGAACCACTCACTCCAGTTATACAAACAAAAATTCCAAGCGGAATTTCAACATCAATATTTTTTAGATTGTTTTCTTTAGCACCATAAATTTTAATTGATGGAGTTTTACGATTTCTTCTTTTCTCTGGTAGTGGAATTGTTAATTTCCCGGAAAGATATTTCCCTGTCAAAGATTTATTGTCTTTCAAAAGTTCTTCATACTTTCCAAAGAAAATTATTTCGCCTCCATGGATACCTGCACCTGGTCCCATATCAACAATGTAATCTGCTTCTTTAATCATTTCAGGATCATGTTCAACTACCAGAACCGTATTGCCAAGATTTTTTAATTGATGAAGAACCCTTATCAATTTTGAATTATCTCTCGGGTGCAATCCAATTGAAGGTTCATCAAGAATATAAATTGCACCGACCATCTGAGAACCAAGAATAGATGCAAGATTTATTCTCTGTGTTTCTCCCCCTGAAAGGGTACTTGAAAGTCTGTCAAGAGTGAGATAGCCAATTCCCACATCTACTAAAAATCTCAGTCGTTTAATAATTTCATCTATAATTCTTCCACCAACTTTCCAATCATATTCAGAAAGTTCAATCGTTTCGAAAAATTTTAAAACAGATTCGAGTGAAACATTTAGCAAATCAGATATTCGTTTACCGCCCACTCGGACATTTAATGCATCTTTTTTTAATCTTGAACCTTCACAATCGGGACAAATGGTGTATCCGCGATAATGACTCAAAGTTATTCGATAATAAATTTTGTATGATTTTTCTTTTAGCATATCAAAAAATTTGTAAAGCCCAATATATCCTCTTGTCCCTTCAAAAATTATTTTCTTTTCTGCATCTGTTAATTTTTCAAAAGGGACACTCACCCTGACACCACTATTCAGTGCTGCTCGAATTAATTCCCTTTGAAATTGTGAAAAATGTTTTTTAGTAAAAGGTTCAATTGCCCCATCTTCAATTGATTTCTTTTTATCTGGAATAACCAAATCCCAATCAATTCCAATTACTTTTCCAAAACCCTGACAGGTCGGACAAGCACCAAACGGATTATTGAAAGAAAACATTCTTGGATCTGGTTCAGGATAAATTTTTCCATGACATTCAAAAAATTTTGAGAAACGAAAAACTTCTTTAGTTTCATAATCTACGATTGCAAGTCTGCCTTCACCTTCATTAAATGCGGTTTCAATTGAATCAGAATATACAGTTTCAACATTGTGAAGATCGAGAGAAACTCGTTCAACAATTACTAAAATTTTTTCTTTTTCTATTTTAAGATTGAGATTTTCGTTCAGGTCAAAAATTTCACCTTCGTAATAAATTCGTTGAAATCCTTTTGAGAGAAGATACTTCAATTCATCTTTAACTGTTCTTTTTTCATGAGGAACGAGTGGAAAGGTAATAAGCAATCGTCTTCCTTCTGGAAATTTTTTAAGTTTTTCAATAACTGTGACAGTCGAATCTTTTTTTACAACTTCACCGCAAACTTCACAATAAGTCTTCCCAATTCTTCCATATAGCAAGCGTAGATAGTCATAAACTTCTGTTGTAGTTCCAACTGTCGATCTAGGATTTCTTGAAGGTGGTTTTTGCTCAATTGCAACTGCCGGGGCAATTCCTTGAATATAATCAACATCTGGACGATTCATCCTTTCTAAAAATTGACGAGCATAAGATGAAAGACTTTCTACATATCTTCTTTGTCCCTCAGCATATATTGTATCAAATACAAGGCTTGACTTACCCGACCCACTTACACCAGTAAAAACGATTAAATGATTTCTTGGTAACTCAAGGTGAATGTTCTTTAAATTATTTTGCCTTGCACCGTGAATAATTATTTTTCTTTCGACGGGACGAGTCATATTAAAAACTTTAGTTCTCTAAAAACTTACTTAATTAAACTTAAGATTAATAAAAGAGCTATTCAGTTGCATCTAATTCTCACCAGTTATATAGGGATAATTCATAATATCCGATGATTTAAGCCTTATAATTCTCGTTGAAAGTTTTTGATCATCCCCTATCATTCCATTTGCACCAAGATTAATTGAATAAGCATCATAACCAAGCATTTTAAGATAAGCAACAACAAAGGCAGAAATTTCACCTGTATCTTCATAAACAGCAATCGGTTCATCAGTTGGTAAAGTTTGTAAATAAGTGGTGCTCTTTAAATCTTCGTAAGGTGAATATCTAACTGCAGTTGGCGGATGCCCGTTATCTCTTATGTTATATAGTCTCGATGGTGCATAGCAAATTACAAAATAATCGAGAGTTCCAGTTTGGGAACTGTAAGTCTTCATTATTTCATCAATATCTATTCTAACTTTTTCGAAACCATCTTCAAGTAATTTTTTAATTCGAGTTCTTACAAGTTCACTGGTAGAACCAGAGCCAAGTTCAACTTCCGGCAAACTTTTATATGCAGGTTTAGGGTAATTCTGAAAATTATACATACCAACAAGGAAACTATTCTTAACTAACTTATACCATTCATTAGAAAAAAACGAATTCCACGAAGCCATTCCCCATTGGAGAGAATAAACATTACGGAAACCAGCCAGTCTTAATAATGAAGTTGCATAGGCAGATGATTGCCCAGTTGAACTCACAATTACGATTTTTTGATAACCTGAATCTTTCCTCGACTCAATAAAATCGAATAGGTCTTTCATCTCAAGATTATATGCACCCTGAATGTGTCCTTGAACAAATTTTTCTTTCTGTCTGATATCAATTATCAAATAATTAGATAAGTTTTGAAAAACTTCCGAAGCTTTAACATATGAAGGCATTGAAGGCGAATTAATATAATCTCCATTCGTTTCAAAATATACAAGGAGCTCTGCAGAGTCACTCATATCTTTAATTGATTCCGATGGATTATCTTTTAAGCAACCTGAAAAGAAAATTATCAATACGAGGGAAAAAGAGATTTTCAATTTAATTATTCTCATAATTTACGCTCACCTGTTTACTTTTAGAGTTGTTGAAGAATATCCAATGAAAAGTCCAATACCATCACCGCGAACATTCCACTCCACATCGCCACCGCTCTGAACAAATGAATCTTTAATTGGAAGGCTAAATCTTTTCGTTTTGAAGTAATTCTGATATTGCTCGTCAAATGCAAAGACTTTTATTGAAAAGCTATTTTTGAATGAAAGAAGAGCTTCGTTGGGAATTGATGGCGTCCTTAATTTAATTATGTTTCTTGGATCATTATCTGGTGATGTAACAGAATAAAAATCTTCAGTTTCATAAAGAACATTTCCACCTTCCATTGCTACAGCTTTAGCTCCAAAAACTACTCTAACTTGATTTTGAATTTCCGCTTGAATGTATGTTCCTGAACCGTCAGTTAAGAAATAAGCATTAATGATTTTGGGATTAGCTGGGATAAATGTTTTAGCATAAACATTTTTATCACGCCATTTTGCAAACAATTCAAATGTAGATTCTTTTTGTGGAATAAAAGAAGAAATTGGTTTATAAATTCCGTCCCGATCGTATTTAAGTGGAATTACTCTAACTCCACTCTGAATGTAGGCGACAACATCTTTTAATTCAGCCTTTGAAATTGAATAAGTTTCATTAAGAGGCAAAGTTTTGGTAAATATAATTCCATTAAGTGGTTTATTCTCTTCAAGTAATCCCTGGACAACTAGTTTTTCATTATAAGGCAGACTGACTTCAACCACATCAATTTTTTCACAAGCTGAAAGACTAATGATTAGAATAAACAAGAGATTAAATTTCATAAATTTTGATATCGACATTTTCATCTCCTTAAAATTGAGCACTAATTGAAAAAGATGAAATGAATGGGAATAAAGTTAATTGCTTTAGTTTTGGAATTTTATCACCTGTTAATGGATCAACATTATAAGTTATATATTGAGCAAAAGGATTTTTTCGATTATAAAGATTAAATAAACTCAAGCTTGCCTGACAATTCATTTCTTTTATATTGAATTTGTAGCCAATACTTAAATCGAGTTTGTGATAATCTGGAAGTCTATATGTATTTCTGCTTAAATAATCAAATCGTAAATCCTGATTTTGATTTCCAGCTTCAGCAAAACCGAATTGACCTGTTGGCAATGTGTAAGCCTGACCAGTTCCATAAACCCATGTTGCAGATAAATTCCAATCTTTTAAGAAAGAGTAAGAAAGAACGATTGAGATATCATGCCTTCTATCATATCTTGGATAATAAATTTTTCCACGATTAATTTCATCAAATTTTCTTTTCGTCCAAGATAAAGTGTATCCGATCCACCCGTTTAATTCACCTGCTCGCTTATTTAATAAAATTTCAACTCCGTAAGCTTCGCCTTTTCCAACTTCAAGTTGTTCATCAATTTTTGTATTTAGTGAGAATTTTGCCGCAGGATTGAATTCCAGAATTTTATCTAAAGTTTTATAATAGCCTTCAATAGAAAATTGATAAACTCCATCAAACAAGTAAGTTTCTGCACCAAGGACAAATTGGTCAGATAATGCTGGTTCAATCTTTTCATTGGATGGATACCATAGGTCTGTAGGCAATGAGATATCATTTCGCGTAATCATATGTAAAAATTGATGAGCCCTGGCATAAGCAAGTCTGATATAAAAATCATTCATCGGAATAAATGAAAATGAAACTCTAGGTTCAAGACTCAGTTTTTTTCTTTCTTTGAAGTAATAAACTCTTCCGCCAAGATTTGTTGAGAACCAATTTGATAATTTCATTTCATCAGTCACATAAAGAACACCTTCGAGAGAGAGTTGATCATTATTTAAGTTTGTTTCTCTATCAATTTCATCAATAAAGAAATCGCTTGAAGTTAATTTGAAATTGTGAATAGAAACCTCAGCACCAAACTTTACTCTGTTCTTTTCTGATGGAAAGAATTCAGTTTCTCTCTTGAGTGAAAAATCTGTTAAATCACTAAAAGTGAAATAATTTGATGAAGCGCCAGCTCTATCTTCAATAAAAACCTGAAACTTATAGTTAGTGTAACTAATTGAAGTTGTTGAAAACAATATTGGAGATGAAATGGATGTCCAGCCCACACTTAAAGTTTTATTTCCCCAGTTTATATCGTATCCGATTGTTCCTTTATCTGAAGCATAAAGTTTATCGATGCCAAAAAATCCGCTTATAGAAAGCCAATTTGATTCGTTCAAGTTGTAAGTAAGTTTTCCATTAAAATCATAAAACTTGTATCGCGGTAAAATTGAAGATGAATAAAATACATTTTGTAATTGATCATAATACATTCTTCTTCCTGAAATCATAATGGTGGAATTTTCAGCGAGCGGACTTTCGACTAAAAAATTACTGCTGATCATTCCAATTCCAATTTTTGTTTTCATCCTGTCCCTTGAACCTTCTCGTAACTTTATATCAATCACACTCGAAAGTCTACTTCCATAATTAGCAGGAAAAGCCCCTTTAATTAGTTTTATATCACTTATTGCATCTGTGTTGAAAGTGCTGGCAAAATTTCCAAGATGAGAAGGATTATAAACAATCACACCATCAACAAGAGTTAAAGTCTGATCGGGTGAACCGCCCCTAACATATAGTCCATTTGAGATTTCGGTTGAAATTTTTATTCCAGGTAAAAGTTGAAGCGTTCTGAATAAATCAACTTCACCACTCATTGAAGGCAAAGTTTTTATCAATTCAGGTGAAATATTAATTACACTAACTTGATTGGCAATTTCACTTTCTCTTTTGTCTTTTACCACAACTTCTGGTAGAACTAATTCAGATTCGATCAATGAGAAATTTAATCGAAGAGATTTTTGATCTTCATTAATATTCACTTTCATTGCGACCGTATTGTAGCCTAAACTACGCACTACAATGTAGTAATCGCCAGATGGAATATCTGGCAAGGAATAAAATCCGTAACGATTGGTTATCGCACCACGATATGGTGAACCGGTGAAATTTGTATCTGTAAAAACAATCACGCTTGCACCAATTACCGCCTGTCCTGAAATACTATCCTTAACAACACCTGCAATCGTACAGTTTGAAGGTTGAGCAAAAATTGTTTTAATCATTATTAAAAAGAATAAAATCAGACCAAAAATTTTTTTCAGCATAGATTATTTCCATTTATGTTTTTATATGAATTCAAAAATACAAATCACGATATGAAAATAGAATTTAGATTTCAAATTAAGCCCGATATATTGAATCAAGCTTTATCCAGTTCAATCATATTTTATTTGATACAAAACCGATGGTGGGTCAATTGTATAAGTTAAGACTTCAAGTTCC
>JBNAWO010000127.1:0-6516 GCA_049699815.1 Ignavibacteria bacterium
GTAATTACATCTTTACCTGGTCCAGCCCAAATTATTTTTTCCGAATAAAATTTTATTGCGTGCAGCGCTGCTTTCATCCCTTCTTCTTTATAAAAATTCTCAAGCGATTTTGGATAGATTGTGTGAACCAAGACATTACCAGTAGAAGCTGCATCCCACAAGTAATCTTCAAACGCAGCAAATGCAAAAGTTCTAACATTTGGAGCTTTTATTTTCCAGGTCTGGACTTCTTTGTCATTGATTTCGATTCTGTCTGGTGGAGTGTAAATTCTAACAGGTTGATTGGATTTTTTTGCTTCCTCAAGTCGATCTAAAATTTCTTCTGTATAAACTTCATTTTGATTCTGAACAACTCCCGTTGAAAAAATAAGATAGGTTTTTGGTAAAGTGATGTTTACTTCAAAGTCAGATATTTCTTCATAAAATTCTCCGGTTCCAAGATATTGATCTTTGTGCCAGCCAAATTTATCGTAAACACAAACTGATGGAAACCAATGGGCAATTGAAAAATTTCTTTTATAATATCCCATTCTTAAACCTTCTGGTGGAACTTCCTCTTCAAGTTCAATTTCAAGATTTAAACTATCACCTGGTTTTAATGGTTT
This sequence comes from Ignavibacteria bacterium, assembly GCA_049699815.1. Taxonomy (GTDB): domain Bacteria; phylum Bacteroidota; class Ignavibacteria; order Ch128b; family Ch128b; genus Ch128b. Next base: position 606 of record JBNAWO010000127.1, read on the forward strand.
AATCAATGGAATTCGCATTACTGTATTATCGAGCTCATAATCATTTAATCTCTCTTCACCGTTTTGAAGAAGAAGAACTTTTTTAATTTCTACATCTTTAGTTATCTGTGAATAATAATCTTTCTGAGTTCTGGCAAGCTTGCGTGCATAGCTTTTTGCTGAATATAAATTCCAGTAGATGTGAACATATATTTCACCTAACTCATCAGGAGAATTGTTCTGATAACTCATTAAAGATTTTACTTTTAAAATTCTTGTTTCTGGAATTAATTCCGCATCAATTTTATAGGAGACTTTTTGATTAAAACTGTTTGAAAAAAGGAAAGCGTAATTAATCAAAAATAAAATGAAAAAATATTTCATCTGAAACTCCTTTTTGTCAAATATATAATTTTAGACAAATATAAATAATAAGAACTCAAATCTCTTCTAACCTTAATCTGATTCAGAAATAAACTATTTAAAATAAAAAAGTCAGTTAGAGCTTTAACTCCAACTGACTTAAAATATTCATAAATAAAATGGTTGATTAAAAATTATAATTCAAGCTTAGAGCTACAACGCTATTCTTAATATCGTCAGGATCTGCCGTATTATCGACTGTATTAAAACCGAAAGTGTATCGCAAATTGACACCAAAGGTTTTTAATACATTAAATCCAAACCCAAGGGCAAGCCCAAAATCTGTGCTCGTTACATCATTTTTAAAATCTCTTTCCTGACTGAACCCCTGTGTTTCAAGTTTCTCTTTTGCGGACAAAGTTACACCGAGCGATGGACCAACCTCAAGATATGGACTTAAAGGAAGCGGAACTGCAAGTGGAATATTTAATTGAATAAGAACAGGAATTTCAAGATAATCAATATTATAAGAAGCGGTCCAATTATTACCAGCATCATCTCTCAATTTTTGCTGAGCTCCCTTCATTGAATAAAGAGCTTCTGCTTGAAAGCCGAAAAGAACCGGTAAAGAATAATTGACATAGCCACCAAATTGAAAACGAGTAACGCTTTTAACATCTTTTGCATCAGAACCACCAAAGGAGGCAAAGTTAAATCCACCTTTTACGCCATATCTTAATTGAGCGCTTAAGATGGATGTGAAAAGAAGGAAGATTGTGAAGAGATAAATTTTTTTCATTGCACCCTCACTATTTGTTTATGTTGGATTGTTTAGTTTGTTTTTTGATTTCAAATAACTCTAAACAAAATTAATTTTTAAAATTCTGAGATTCAATAAATTTTTAAAATTTTACTGATCAACATGCATATTAAAAAGTGAGAATAAACTTTTTTATCCGATCAACTCAAAACCAGTATATCGCTGCAAGACTTTTGGAACAATCAATTTTCCTTCCGGGGTTTGATAATTTTCCATAATCGCAACCATTAATCGCGAGGTTGCAAGTCCACTTCCATTTAATGTATGAACGAATTCCGGTTTGCCACCATCTTTTCTTCTAAACCTAATGTTTGCTCGTCGAGCTTGAAAACTTTCAAAGTTACTGCAGGAAGAAGCTTCTAAATATTTCTTTTCAACTGGTGCCCAGACTTCAATATCATAACATTTTGATGCTGAGAAACTTAAATCACCAGTGCATAACATCATCACTCGATAAGGAATCTTTAATTCCTTCAAAATGTCCTCAGCGTCATTAACTAACTTTTCAAGTTCATCATAAGAATCCTCTGGTCTAACAAATTTTACCATTTCAACTTTATTAAATTGATGAACTCTTAAAAATCCTTTTGTATCTTTTCCATACGATCCAGCTTCCCTTCTAAAGCACGCAGAGTATCCAACAAATTTGATAGGAAGATCTTCTTCTTTTAAAATTTCATCACGATAAAAATTTGTAATCGGTACTTCAGCTGTTGGAATCGGGAATAAATCATCTTCTTCGCAATGGTACATATCCTCTTCAAGTTTTGGAATCTGACCAGTTCCAATCATTGATGTACGATTAACCAAAAATGGAGGAAAAATTTCCTTATAGCCATGTTTTTCCAGATGATAATCGAGCATAAAATTAATTAAGGCTCTTTCAAGTGTTGCTCCTTTACCGACATAAACTGGAAATCCACTTCCTGAAATTTTTGCACCTCTCTCAAAATCAAGTATTCCTAATTTTTTTCCAAGTGCAAGATGATCGAGATAATTTCCATTTTCAAGCTCGTAAGAATAACCATCTGGTGCCCACTTTCTAACTTCTACATTTTGAGAAGAATCTTTTCCAACAGGAACGGATGAATGAGGAATATTTGGAATGAATAAGAGTATTTGATCAATTTGTTTTTCGATTTCTGAAAGTTGTTTATCAAGGTTTGAGATTTCATCGGAAACCGATTTCATTTTTTGAATAATTTCACTTGCGTCTTTTCCTTCTCTTTTAAGTTTGGCGACTTCATCGGAAGCTTTGTTCTTTTGCGATTTAAGTTCTTCAACTTGCTTTAGTAACTCTCTTCTTTCTGAATCAAATTCAAGTAGTTGATCTAAATTATCTTTTTCATTTTTATTCTTAATTGCTTCCCTTACAAGTTCTGTATTTTCTCGAATGAATTTTAGATCTAACATTTACTCCTCTATTTTGATTTATTTAAAAGATTTATGTTTTTCAAAGACTTCTTTTTTCTATCAAAAAAAATATATAGTTGATATACAAGAATTAAAATGTATTGACTATTAAAACTACTTCACGACGATATTTAGAATTTTGTTTTTCACATAAATCTCACGGACAATTTCTTTTCCATCAATAAATTTCTTAACTCTCGGATCTTCTTTAGATTTCAATTTTATTTCTTCTTCCGGTGTATCCACATCAAATTCAATTGCAGCTCGTAATTTCCCATTAACTTGAACTGCAAGAGTAAAAGTCTCCTGCACAAGAGCAGATGGATCGTAATCAAACCAAACTGGCTCTTCGAAAATACTTTTTTCTTTGCCGAGCAATGACCAGCATTCTTCACCTAAGTGTGGAGCAAGTGGAGCAATTAAAAAGGCAAATCTTTCTAAGGCATAATAAATCAAATCTTTGTTCTGGATTGAATTGAGTTTTGAAAAATCATTCATCAATTCCATTAAAAATGCAATAGCTGTATTGAAATGAAGTTCATCCACATCTTCTATAACTTTTTTAAGACCGAGGTTGATTCTTTTGTAAATGAATTTTTCATCACCTTCTAATTTAGAAAAATCTATTTGAGTAGATGGTTTATAATTTTTAAAGTCATCAGAATATTTTTTATAGAGTTCATAAATTCGATTGACGAATCGATTCACACCAACAATTCCCTGATCGCTCCAGTCACCGCCCATATCATAAGGTCCCATAAACATCAAATACATTCTAAAAACATCTGAACCATACTTTTCAACAAACACATCGGGATTAACGACATTGCCTCTTGACTTCGACATTTTGGCGCCCATATTTGTAATTGTGCCTTGATGTCGAAGTTTATAGTAAGGCTCATCACATTTCAGTAACCCAAGATCTCTTAAAAATTTATGAATGAACCGCGCATAAAGTAGATGCATTGTTGCATGTTCAGCGCCTCCGATATAACTATCAACTGGCATCCATTCATTTGCGAGCTCAACATCGAACATTGCATTTTCAATTTTGGGATTTAAGTAACGCAAATGATACCAGGACGAATCAACAAATGTATCCATCGTATCCGGATCTCTCTTTGCATCGGCACCACATTTCGGGCATTTCACATTCATAAATTTTTCATGACGAAGTAATGGAGATTCACCTGTCGGTTTAAAATCAACATCGTAAGGTAAAACGACAGGTAAATCTTTCTCTGGAACAGGTACTTCTCCACAAACTGGACAATGAATAATCGGAATTGGCGTTCCCCAATATCTCTGACGGGAAATCAACCAATCTCTTAATCTGTAATTTACCTTTTTCTGACCAAGTCCTTTTTGTTCAATGTAATCCGCAACTCTCTTTTTTCCTTCTTCTGAATTCAATCCTGTGAATTCACCAGAATTTATCATTTCGCCCGGATCAACATAAGCCGCAGTTAATTCGTCTTCTTCTTTTGTTCCAGGTTGAAGAATTACTTTTTTGACAGGAAGATTAAATTTTTTTGCGAATTCAAAATCTCTTTCATCATGAGCGGGCACTGCCATTACCGCACCAGTTCCGTAAGTTAAGAGGACATAATCAGCTATCCAGATTGGTATTCTCTCGCCATTTATTGGATTCATTGCATAAGAACCAAGTGGAACGCCTGTTTTTTCTTTTACTGTTGAAAGTCTTTCAATTTCTGTTTCATATTTAACTTTATCAATATAAGTTTGAACATCTTTCTTAAACTCAGGTTTAGTCAATTTCTCAACCAATGGATGCTCAGGTGCAAGCACAACATAAGTTACTCCAAAAAGCGTATCAGGTCGGGTTGTAAAGACAGTAATTTTATCACCTGTATCTTCTGCAATGAAATCAATCTCAACACCCTCGCTTTTACCAATCCAGTTAATCTGCATAATTTTAGTTTTTTCAGGCCAATCAATCTTATCAAGATCTTGCAAAAGTTCTTCTGCGTAAGCAGTGATTTTGAAGAACCATTGAGTTAAGAATTTTTTAAGAACCGGATTATCACATCTTTCACAGGTTCCATCTGCTTTCACCTGTTCATTTGCAAGAACAGTTTGGCAAGATTCACACCAATTTACTGGCGCATTTTTTCGGTAAGCGAGTCCTTTCTCATAAAGTTTTAGAAAAAGCCATTGATTCCATTTGTAATACTCGGGCACACAGGTCATCAGCTCTTTGTCCCAATCGTACATAGCACCAATTCGTTTAAGTTGTTTGCGAATATCTTCAATATTTTGAAGCGTGCTGTCTTGCGGATGAATTCCCGTTTTAATCGCATAATTTTCAGCAGGCAAACCAAAAGCATCGTAACCCATTGGTTCGAATGTATTGTAACCTTGAAGTTTTTTAAGACGTGTCCAGGAATCAGCTGGACCATAATTGTACCAGTGCCCGATATGAAGTTTTGCACCGCTTGGATAAATGAACATTACGAGTGAATAAAGTTTCTTGTCAGTTTTTGATAAATCAGTTTTATAAAGTTGTTTTTCTTCCCAGTACTTTTGCCATTTAAGTTCTATCTCGTTTGCAGGATATTTCATTTTTTCCACCATTTCTTTGAATAATTGAATACAATGTTAAATATAATCTTAAAGATGTTCAATAAAAATAAAATTAAAAAATTGAGTAACTTATGAAAGAGAAAATTATCTATTATAACCAGAATGGATTTTAAGTGTAGATTAAAATGTTAAACTAATCTGTCGTGTTGTGCTTGTTTCTGGTAAAGTTTGATATACCTTAATGTCATGCTGAGTATGATTCAGCCAAAAACTTATCCACCTCTGGTAGAGAAGCCTGACATTTTTGAGAGTGTGTCGTTCTGTCACCCTTCGATGAACTCAGGGTGACAGGAAAGAATAAACTTTCACTTCATCAACACAAACTTTTTCGCTGATTTAAATGAACCACTCCGCAATTCGTAAATGTAAACTCCAGAAGTTAAATCATATTTACTTGCATCAAACTCGACTTCATATTCTCCGGCTTGCTTTGGTTCGTTTACAAGTGTCGCGATTTCACGACCAAGTAAATCGTAAACTTTCAGCATAACTAACCCATTTTCTTTAATTGAGTATTTTATTTTTGTGGATGGATTGAAGGGATTGGGGTAGTTTTGTTTAAGTTCATATTTATAATTAACCAGCATCTTCTCTAAGCTATGTCCGTTAACTCTAATTAGCGCTTTGTTAGATTTAGCAGTTTCGCCAATTGTTGGCAAAACAGCGGAAACACGATAATGATAGTAAAGACAGAGAATACGTTTTAAGGGTATATGGAAAAGGAAGGACTCC
>JBNAWO010000128.1:0-6482 GCA_049699815.1 Ignavibacteria bacterium
TTATAAAATTATATTCTTTGTCTTAATCATCTAAATTTTGATGGAGTGGGATTGAGTGTTTTGAGACTTAAATTATATTCTATTTTTGAAAAGCTACAAAATAAGTTGTCTTTAGTTAATGGAGAATTTAAAATAAATCAGGCTAAGTTTTACTTAGCCTGATTCTCTTCTACATATCAAAATATTCACATAACCAGAATCAAAGTTACTTCTTCTTCAAAGTTTTCTTTTTTGCCGATGATTTTTTCGCAGTAGATTTTCTGGTGTCTACTTTCTTTGATTTTGTTGCAGAGACCTTTGCCCTGACATTACTTGATTTTTTCGACTTCGATTTCTTCGAAACAGTTTTCCTTGCAATTTTCTTTGTCTTCTTCATCTTTGCCTGTGCTTTTGTCTTAGCCTTTAATTTTCGCACAACTTTTCGTTTCGGCTTTTCAGCTTCTGGTGTTTTTTCTTCAACTTTTTGCTCTGCAGCTTTTTTGTGGAATTGTTCTGCAACAAGATTCAATGCGCCACCAGCTTTAAACCACTCAATTTGATTTTCATTGTATGAGTGATTCAAATAGACCTCATCGATTGTTCCATCAGAATGCTTAACTATCATTTTAATTGGTTTATTTGGAGCAAATTCATTTAGACCAACAATGCTAATTCTATCATCTTCACGGATTTTATCGTAGTCTTCTGGATTAGCGAATGTCAAAGCTAAGATTCCCTGTTTCTTCAAATTTGTTTCGTGAATTCTTGCAAACGATTTCGCAATAATTGCTTTTCCACCTAAATATCTTGGCTCCATAGCAGCATGTTCTCTTGAAGAACCTTCACCATAATTTTCATCACCAATTACAACCCATCCAATTCCATTGTTCTTATATTCACGAGCAACTTCTGAAACATTTTTATATTCACCAGTCAAAATGTTTTTAGTTTTGCCGGTATCTCCAGTGAAATAGTTGATTGCACCTAAGAACATATTATCTGAAATTTTATCCAGATGTCCACGATATCTCAACCAGGGTCCAGCGGGTGAAATATGATCAGTAGTACATTTACCTTTGACTTTTAAAAGAACAGGCAGATCAATGAAGTCTTTTCCGTCCCATTTTTCAAAAGGAGTTAATGCTTGAAGTCTCTCACTATCTTCTTTTATAATTACCTGAATGTTCGATCCATCTTCTGCCGGTGGTACATAACCTTTTTCATCAACTACAAAACCGTTTTCTGGGAGTTCTTTACCCTCTGGTGGATCGAGCTTTACTTCTTCCCCTGCATCATTTGTTAATGTATCTGTGAGAGGATTGAAAGTGAGTTTTCCTGCAATAGCTAAAGCAGTTGTAATTTCGGGACTTGCGACAAATGCGAGAGTTTCTGGATTTCCGTCATTTCGTTTTGCAAAGTTCCTATTGAATGAAGTTACAATTGTATTTCGTTCACCAATCTTTATATCCATTCGTTTCCACATACCAATGCAAGGACCACAGGCATTTGCTAACACAATTCCACCTAAATCAGTTAATATTTTTAGTTGTCCATCCCTTTCGATTGTCGCTCTAATTTGCTCTGAACCTGGAGTGATTGTGAATTGAGTTTTTGCTTTCAATCCTTTTTCGAGTGCTTTTTTAGCCACTGCAGCTGCTCTTTCAATATCTTCATAACTTGAATTTGTACAGCTTCCAATCAAAGCGGCGCTAATTTTTTCAGGATAGTTGTTTTCTTGAACAGCTTCTTTCATCTTTGAAATAGGCCATGCCAGATCGGGCGTAAAGGGGCCATTGAGATGTGGTTCAAGTTCAGAAAGATTAATTTCAATTACTTTATCAAAGAATTTTTCTGGTTCAAGTTCTACCTCTGGATCAGCAGCAAGATAATTTGATGCACCATAAGCTAATTTCATTGCAAGTTCCGAAACAGCATCTCTGCCGGTCGCATTTAGATAATCAACCATTCTTTCATCAAATGGGAAGATAGAAGTAGTTGCACCGACTTCGGCACCCATATTGCAAATTGTTCCTTTTCCAGTGCAGCTGATCGATCTGGTTCCTTCTCCAAAATATTCAATAATATAACCTGTTCCGCCTTTAACTGATAATATTCCAGCGAGTTTAAGAATTACATCTTTTGGAGAAGTCCATCCATTTAATTTACCGGTTAATTTAACTCCAATTAACTTTGGAAATTTTAATTCCCACGGCATACCCGACATCACATCAACCGCATCAGCACCGCCTACACCAATTGCGATCATTCCAAGTCCACCGGCATTTGGAGTGTGTGAGTCTGTTCCAATCATCATACCACCAGGGAATGCATAATTTTCAAGAACGACTTGATGAATAATTCCTGCACCAGGTTTCCAGAAACCAATTCCATATTTAGCAGAAACAGATGCAAGAAAATCGTAGACTTCTTTGTTTTCATCAAAAGCTCTGGCCAGATCTTCTTCAGCGCCAACCTGAGCCTGAATCAAATGATCGCAATGAACTGTTGTGGGAACGGCAACCTTCGGCAATCCAACTGACATAAATTGAAGCAAAGCCATTTGTGCAGTTGCATCCTGCATAGCAACCCTATCGACACGAAATTCAACAAAATCTTTTCCTCTTTCAAAAGGTCGTGAAGGTAACTCCCAGGTATGAGCATAAAGAATTTTTTCTGCATAGGTCATTGGTCTGCCAAGAATTTTTTTGGCGTGATCGACTCTTTCCGCAAAATCCGAATAAACTTTTTTAATTAGTTCAAGATCAAAAAGCATAATTACCTCATAATTTGTTGTTTATCGATTTTTAAACTTTTATAAAATTGAATGTTTCATAGCTTCAAGATATCTTTTCATTTTTGGGAAAATACCAAAAATTCCACCAGTGTGAATGAACATTAACTTATTAAATTCATTCCCCTGATAAATAAAATGATCAACCATACCAAAGAAAGCTTTACCTGTGTAAGCTGGATCTAATAACAAACCATAATCTTGCGAAATGAAAGTTAGAAGTTCCAATTTCTCCTTCGAAATATTTTCGTAACCTTCGGTTGAATAACCATCAAGAATTGTAAAATCTCTGGAAGTGACCTTAATTCCAAGTTTATATCTTTTGCTGCATTCATTTGAAAGATCACAAACAATTTTTTCGAAATCACCGGAAGTTTTAAGTACATTCACACCAATTAGATTTGATTTTAAACCAAAAAGTTTCTTCCCAACTACGAGTCCAGCAAGAGTTCCTCCAGAACCAACAGCAGTGATAATATGAGAAGGTTTGTTCTTAAACGATTTTAATTGTTTAGAAATTTCTTTTGCACATTCGATATAACCCCAGATGCCAAGCGGTGAAGAACCACCTTCAGGAATAAAGACTGCCTTTAATCCTTTCTTTTTAAGTTTTTCTATTTCTTTTTCTGCAATCTCCTCAATGTTATCATATTCTTCCTGAGTTACATATATAATTTCAGCACCGAACAATTTATCTAAAGCCAGATTTCCTTCATAATGTGTTGGTTCTTTCCCTCTCAAATAAAGAATTGATTTCAATCCTAATCTTGCTGCCAGAGCTGCTGTTGCTCTTGCGTGATTTGATTGCACTCCACCACAGGTTATCAGAACATCTGCTTTCTTTTGCAAAGCATCAAAGATTAAATATTCTAATTTTCTAATTTTATTTCCTGTCCATTCGATCCCGGTGTAGTCATCTCGTTTAATAAGAATTTCAAATCCTTCAAAAAAGATCGCCTGAATTGGGGTTGGTATGTTTGCGAGTTCAACTTTGTTTGGAATGTTCATTCTTCTTTCCCGAATTTCTCTCTCCAATAATTGTTTGCAAGAATTAAGTCTTCTTCGGTATCAACTGAAATTGGTTCGTAATCAACAAGTTCTACTTTAATTTTAAATCCATTCTCAATCATTCTCAATTGCTCGAGTTTTTCAATCCTTTCAAGTTTTGTTTGCGGCAGTTTTGTTATTTTAAGTAAAGTATCACGACGATAAACATAAATTCCAATATGTCTGATATATTTCTTTTCAAATTCATCACTCTGATAATAAGGAATAACCGAACGTGAGAAATAAATTGCAAAACCATTTTCATCTACAACTACTTTTGGAAACGATGGAATTGCAATTAATTCAAAATCTTTGAAGTAAGTTCCAGCAGTTGCGACCTGAATTTCTTCAATTTGAAGAAGTGGTTTTATTGTTTTATCTATCACCTCTCTTGCAATGAAAGGTTCATCACCTTGAATATTTACAATAATATCATACTCCGGGAATTTTTCAGCGTAAAAAGCACATCTATCTGTTCCACTTTGTAATTTTTCAGGTGTAATTTCAACTTCACCACCAAAGTTTTTTACTGCATTGTAAATTCTTATATCATCTGTCAGCACAACAAGTTTATCCAGATAAATTGATTTTAATGCCGATTCATAAGTATGCTGAATCATTGGTTTGTTCCCAATGAAACGTAACGGCTTACCAAACAATCTTGTCGATGCAAATCTTGCTGGAATTAAACCTAAAATTTTTGACATCAAATTACCTTTGGCACTTTGAAAAATTCATCTGTCGAATCGGGTGCATTTTTTAATGCCTCTTCTCTTTGAACTGATGGTTGAAGCTTATCCTCCCTCGTTACATTTATCAAAGGAAGTGGATGAGATAAAGGCTCAACTTCTGAAGTATCGAGTTCGTTCAATTTATCAACATACTCAAGAATTTGATTTAATTCTTTTTGAAATTTCACAACCTCATCTTCTTTTAGTTTTAAGTGAGCAAGCTCTGCAATGTGTAAGACAAGTTCTCTTGTGATTTTCATAATTAAGAATAATAATTTTTTATGATGATGTTTCTAACCTTATCCATTAATTCAAGTTCAGACTTTTTATCGATTGAACCATCGTGCTCAATCGGTGGATCAATAAACAACCTGACTGTTCCCGATTTAATTCGAAATTTTTTCTTTGGAAGAATTTCAAATGTACCCTTGATTGTAAGTGGAACAATTTTCTTACCGCTTCTGGTTGCAAGTGTGAATGCTCCTCTTTTAAAAGGTTGAATGTTTCCATCTCGACTTCTTGTTCCTTCGGCAAATAATAAAACGCTTGCGCCTTTTTCGATTTTTTTCTTTGCAATCTCAAGACTTTCCATCGCTTTAGTTGGATTTTCACGATCAATTAAAATATAGGGACCAATTCGCAACTGCCAGCCAAAAAGTGGAATTTTAGTTAATTCCTTTTTGAATACAATTCTTACTTGACCTGGAATTGAAGCTATAACGACGGGGATATCAAAACCGCTGCAATGATTTGCAACATAAACATAATTTTCATTAGTGTTAATGTTCTCAAGTCCAATAGTTTCGACTTTAACGCCTGCAATCCAGAGCAAAATCTTAGCCCAAATTTTTCCTAAAAAATGATAAGCTTTTCCGCTCCTGTCTAATAGTGATGCGATTATAGCCAGAGATGCAAAGATAATTGTTATAATTACGATTGTGATTATTTTTAGTCCAGTTTTAATAAACTCCATTACATCCTTAAAATAGATTAATAAATCTCTCAAGACTCTCGATTTTCAATTACAAAGATTGCTGATGAATATGATAAAATCAAGATGGGTCAATTATTTTGTTTGAGATGTTAATTTGATATTCGATACATTATATTACTTTATGTCTTACATTTTATGATCATTTTTAGCTTGTTGATGTTTGAGATTAGTGAGTGTGTCTAATTCCGTCACCCTTCGACAGGCTCCATTAGACTCGTATATTAAAATTATTTAATCAAATGAAATTCTATCATTTGGTAGATGAAAATAATTATTAAAATAGAAATAAGTAGAATATCTAAATTAATCGATCATTTTGAAGATTTTGGTAATGTTGAAAAGATTTATTCTTGAACGATCTTCATATAAACATTGATCTCTTGGGTAATGCCTTTTTTAATTTTTCCTTTTACACAATTCAGGGTTGTAACCTCTGTGGTCATTTTTCCCCCGAATGTAATTCGGGGCTAATCATATTTAACCCATTCGGGGTTGATTTTCCCGCATTTGTTCACTCTAATAATTCAAATTCAACAAAACTAAATAGATCCTGATGAGAAAGATGTAGAAAAACGTAGTTAAATTTTTGTTGAAAAATTGAGTGATCAAAAAATGAACCCCGAAGGTGTTCAATTATAAATTTTAATTTATTTTTAATGGAACAAAGATTTACACATATATTTTTCAAATCCAGGTAATTCCAATTAAATCCGCTAAGGGTTGTAACTTTATTGGTCTTTTTTTCTTCTTCTAAGAATTTCAAACTTTACACAATTTTTGAAACTTAATCATTAGCTTTATGAACTCAAAACTTTTTGAAAAAATGAATCGATTTATTATAATTGCAAGCGAAAATTTTTGAAAATGTTTACTGACTTTCCGCGTTAGCTCAATGGTAGAGCATCCGGCTGTTAACCGGAGGGTTGCAGGTTCGAGTCCT
>JBNAWO010000129.1:0-6480 GCA_049699815.1 Ignavibacteria bacterium
AAATATTTTCTGCCCTTTGCATACAACCATTAACAATATTTTGAACTTCTTCATCAATTAATTGAGCTGTTTTCTCGCTAATTTCTTGATGACGAGTAATTTCTCTACCGAGAAACAACTCTTCTTCTCTGCTGCCATAAGCAATTGGACCAAGTTTTTCGCTCATCCCCCATTCACAAACCATTTTTCTTGCAATCTGAGTAACTCGCTCAATATCATTACCAGCCCCTGTCGTTAATTCATTAAAGATCAAAAGTTCGGCTGCTCTTCCACCAAGTGCATAAGCCATCATTGCAAGCAAATATGATTTTGAATAAGTATGTTTTTCATCCAATGGAAGAAAAGTCGTAACTCCAAGAGCTCTTCCACGAGGAATAATTGTAACTTTATGAACCGGATCAGCTTCCGGGATCATTTTAGCAACCAGAACATGACCACTTTCATGATAAGCTGTCATTTCTTTTTCTTTTTCAGAAATGATCAAACTCTTCCTTTCCATTCCCATCATCACTTTGTCTTTAGCCTCTTCAAAATCATCCATATCGACAAATTTTTTGTTCTTTCTCGCAGCAAGCAGAGTTGCTTCGTTAACTAAATTTGCCAGATCAGCTCCGGATAGGCCTGGTGTCCCTTTAGCAATTACGGCAAGATCTACATCAGGAGCCAGAGGAATTTTTCTTGTATGAACTTTCAAAATTCCTTCTCGCCCTTTTACATCAGGACGATCAACGACAACCTGACGATCAAACCTTCCTGGTCTAAGTAATGCAGGATCAAGAATATCCGGTCGATTTGTGGCTGCTATGATTATAATTCCGTTATTAGGTTCAAACCCATCCATTTCGATCAACAATTGATTTAGGGTCTGTTCTCTTTCATCGTGACCACCGCCGAGTCCAGCTCCTCTTTGTCTACCTACTGCATCAATTTCGTCAATGAAAATTATACAAGGGGCATATTTCTTTCCTTGCTCAAATAAATCTCTCACACGACTAGCACCCACACCGACAAACATTTCAACAAATTCAGCACCTGAGATTGATAGAAATGGAACTCCTGCTTCACCAGCAACTGCTCTCGCTAAAAGAGTTTTGCCAGTTCCGGGAGGCCCAAGCAATAAAACTCCTCTTGGAATTCTGGCTCCAAGTCTTTGAAATTTTGATGGTTCTTTTAAGAACTCAATAATTTCTTGCAATTCTTGTTTTGCTTCATCACAACCAGCTACATCTTTGAAGGTAACTTTTGGAAGATTTTCGGTAAAGATTCGAACACGACTTTTACCGAAATTAAAAATTCCTTTTGTTCCACCAGCACCGCCTTGCATTCTTCGCATAAAGAAAATCCACAATCCAAAAATAATCACCCATGGTAGTAAAGTCAGTAAAGCATTCCACCAAACAGAATCTTTTTCTTCAAATGTGAATTTTATCCCTTTTTCATTCCAGATCTTGATATTCTCAGGTGAGCCAGCTTCAGGGAGAAAAACAACGAATTTTTTTGTTCGAATTGTTCTGCCAGTTCCGATATTAAGCGTTTCTTCTGTTTTAAGCTTTCCGTGAAAATAATAATTGTTAATTTCCGATTTCTTAATTACGGCACTTTCGATCTTACCCTCATTAAGTAATCGTTGATATTCATTATAAGTAATTTCGACTTCAGCCATATCACCGGAGCGAAACATTTGCATTACAATTAATGCGGCAATAATTACACCACCCCAGCCAAAAACCATCCTAAGAATTTTTGACCAATCAAATTCTTCGTTGTTTTTGTTGGGTTTTTTATTGTTTGGATCAAATTTGATGTTCTTTTGTCCTTTGTCTTCCATAAATTCTCCAATTTCAACTTTTAAGTGCGTAAATTGATCTTAAATTTCTATATTTCTGGGTATGGTCTAAACCATAACCGATTACAAATTTATTCGGAATTTGAAATCCAATATAATCAAGTTTAACATCATATTTTGTTGCTTCAGGTTTATGAAGTAATGTAACTACTTTGATACTGTTCGGATTTTGAGATTGCAGTAATCCTTTCATATAGACAATCGAAAGTCCCGTATCAACTATATCTTCAACAATAATTACATCACGATCTTTTATATCTGCATTGAGCTCTTTAATTAGCTTTACATTTCCACTTGAAATTTTTGCATCTCCATAACTTGAAAGTTTCAAAAAATCTACTTCACAATTTATTGAAATGTTTCTTATTAAGTCTGCAAAAAAAATCACAGAGCCGTTTAACACGCCTATAAAAATCGGAACTTTACCATCGTAATCTTGACTTATTTGTTCACCAAGTTCAGCTACTCTCTTTAGAATCAATTGTTCGTCAATTAAAATTTCAAAAGATTCACCATTGACTTGAATTTCTCTGGCATTAAATTTCGAAATCATAATTTATTCTCGCTTTAATTACTTTCTTGGTTTCTTTGGTTATTTTATATCTTTCAGATAATCCTACTCCTACAAGCCAGACAATTTCTGGTCCATCACAAAGAACAAGGATTTGCTTCCTAAATATTGATGGAATTTTTGCATCTGTTAGAATATCACTGACTTTTTTTGAATACTTCATCCCAAGAGGGATAAACTTATCACCAGGTTTCCAATTTCTTAAAACCAACTTATGTTTAATTTTATCCGCATCAAAAAATTCTACCAACGGATTGTCTGAAATCTTTGCTTCTTTTATTGGTCCACTGCTTATTTTAAATTCGAAATAGCTGCCGTAATATTTTTGAAGTTTAGAATCGTAAGTAATTGAAATATTCACTTCTTCAAATTCTGGTTCGACTAAAACCAAAATTGAATTACTTTCTTTCAATGCAAGAATTTTTTCACTGATTTGAATTGTGGTTCCTTTTTCTTGTTTAATGAGATTTGTAATCTCCTTTGTTTTCTCATAACCAAGCTGAATATTAAAAATAGAGTTTATCTTTTTGCGGATTAAATCCATCATCAGATAATTTTTGTAATCAACATTCTGTTCAATTTTAATTCTAAGCAGTTTATCATCTTTTTTGGAAACAAATAATTTTTCAAACTTAGATTCTTCAACATGAATATATTTTTCAAGCAATCTTAAAAGGTCCGAAGTTATTGATAAAGTTTCATAGAGATTTGGATTTAATTCAAGGAGTAAAGGGATAATTTTATTTCTAATGAAATTGCGAGTAAAGTCTTCGTTAAGATTTGAAGAATCAACTCGATACGAAATTCTTTCTTCCTTTAGAAAATCAATAATTTCATCTTTAGTCAATCCGAGCAATGGTCTGATGATATTATCTCTTTTAACCGGTATTCCTCTCAAACCTGATACACCACTTCCTCTGATGAAATTGAAAATCATTGTTTCAGCATTATCATTAAGAGTGTGTCCAGTTGCAATTTTATTTGCTTTAAATTTTTGCAAAACTTCATTAAAAAATCGATATCGCTCTAATCTTGCTGTTTCTTCAATGCTTCGTTTTGTTTCTTGAGCGATTGTTTTGATATTCCTTACCCCGATTACACATTCTATTTTATTCATTTTACAAAACTCTTTAACAAACTCTTCGTCTTCATCTGACTCTTTGCCCCTTAACTTATGATTAAGATGAGCAGCATAAATTTTTAAATTGAAAATATTCTGAATGATAAGGAGCAATTTCAATAAAAATACAGAATCCGGTCCGCCACTAAGACCAACAACAACTGAATCTCCATTTTTCAAAAGCTCTTGTTCTCTTATAAACTTCAAAGCCTTTTGAACAACTGCGGATGAAATTTGCTTTTTCATAGTTGCCCTATCATAAAATCATAAATGAGTTTAGAAATTTTTGCAATGGTTTCTTTCCCAGACTCATTTGTTTCAAGATCTTTTGATAAAACTACAAGGACATATTTACGTCCATCGGGTAAGAATATAATTCCACTATCGTGCTCAACTCTATCTATACTTCCTGTTTTATGTGCAACTCTAACATCCTCAGGAAGATATTTTGGAATTTTATCATTGAATTTTTGTTCAAGTAAGATCTTGATCATTTCTTCGCAGCTTTTCTCGGTAAGAATGTTGTGAGTTGCAATCATCTCATACAATTTCATTAAATCACCTGCTGTAACAGTGTTGTTTAAGCCAAGTGCATAAGCTTTAATATCTTCAACGCCTCTTAAAACTTTAATGTTGTTTAATCCATATCCTTTCATAGTGAGTGTAACTTTAGCTGGACTGACCAGATTAATTAAAAGATTAGTTGCAAGGTTACTACTCACCGTAATCATATCGTAAACTAAATCATAGATTTTTCTTTTCTGTCCAATTAAAGAATAAAGTTTATCGTCTCCATCGTCTTTCACATCAAGTGAATAAATTGAACCATCCACCAGACTTTCAAATTCATTTTTAACTTCAAGGGAATCTTCAAGCAAGAATCTTCCAAGAATTGCCTGTTTGAATACTTCAACCATCACTGGTGTTTTCATCGTGCTGGCAGCATGAAAAACCTCATCACCATTTATGATAATTTTATTCTCATCGTTACCAATTTCTTCAAAAGCAATTGCATAGTTGCCTTTTGAGCTTTGAATCTCTTTCTCGATACTATTCTTCAATTGATTAAGTTCTGAATTATTATTATTGATTTTGCTTTCCACCACCGAGCCCCCAACAAAATATGATAATAAAATTATAATGATGAAATTTATCATAGATAAAAGATTATTCTATCTTGAAATCTCCAGAATTTCGAGTTCAATCAATCCGGCAGGTACATTTACTTTTACGATATCCCCAACTTTTTTACCCAAAAGTTGACGCCCAATGGGGCTATTAATAGACATCTTTCCATTTTCAAAATCGGCTTCTTCTGGTGAAACCAAATGATAAACCTGCGTCTTGTTAGTTTTAAGATTTTTAACAGTGACCTTTGTTAGAACCCTAACTTCATCTGTTGAGATTGAATTCGTATCGATAATTTTTGCTCGTGCAAGCATACTTTCAAGTTTTGCAATTTTAAGCTCAAGCAATCCTTGTTCTTCTTTGGCTGCATCGTATTCGGCATTTTCAGAAAGATCACCGTGAGCTCGAGCTTCTGCAATTTTTTGAGCAATTTCTTTTCGACCACGAATTTTTAGATCATTTAATTCTTTTTCTAATTCAAGGAGTCTTTCTCTTGTCATATAAATGTAATCATTCATAGGAACCTCTTTTTTTCTTTTTGATTGAACTAAGAAATTATATAAAAAAATTAGCCACTTCCGTTCGGGGAAATGGCTAATTCTCATTACAAACTTAGTGATTGATTATTTTCTAAGCAAATGGAATTTGAAAGTCAGTTAATGGCTCGATTTAATTGTTTTAAGAATTCTTAATGCTTATAATAAACTCATTTTGAGATTAAATATGACAAGTAAAGATTCTCAAACATTTATTCTTAGAGTTAAATTAAATTCTTCAAATTTTTTCGAGCACTCAAATTTTCATATTTTTGCAGTGCTTTTAAGCGGAAGTGGCGGAATTGGCAGACGCGCTAGACTTAGGATCTAGTGAGGCAACTCGTGGGGGTTCGAGTCCCCCCTTCCGCACGAAATTTTGAAATCAAACCTATAAACAAATCAAGAGGATTAAAATTGAACAGTCAGATTCAGAACTTAAATGATGCAGAACGCAAAATTTCTATAGAAATGCCAAAGGATGAAACGGAAAAATATTTTGAAGAAATTCTGAAAGAAGAGTCTAAGAAAATAACCATTCCAGGATTTCGTAAAGGCAAAGCACCCCTCTCTTTGGTTCGAAAAATGTATGGTGAAGCTTTGTTTTATGATAATCTTGGAAAAATTGCCCAAAATCGTTTCTGGGATGAAATTGATACTCTTGGTATTGAGATTATAGGAGTTCCAAAAATTACAAATCTCGATATTACAGAAGAAGAGGGACTTAAATTTGATATCGAGTTTGAAGTCCTTCCTGAAATTAATTTCTCCGATTTTGATCAAAAGATAACCGATTTGACACTGGAGAAAAAAGAATATGAACTCTCTGATGCTTATATAAATCAAATTTTGAAAGAAATTCAATTTCAAAACAGAACAGAAGAACAAATTGAAGTTGTTGATTCAAACGAAGTCATAATCGAAGTTCAAAGAAAAGAAAAAAGTGAAAACCCCGCACAGCAACCCCAGACATTTGCCGTTTATCTTAACTATGAAAAAATTAATCCCCAATTCAGAGAATTATTCTTAAATAAAAAAGTTGGAGATAAAGTCGAAACCCATCAAGAGCCTATCTTAAATGAGAAAAACTCAGAACAGGAGAATAAAATTGTTTATGAATATGAAATTCAAAAAATCTTAAAAGTAAATCTGCCCGAATTAAATGATGAATTTGTAAAAAAAATTTCCGATGGACGATTTGAAAACCTGGATTCTTTCAAACAAAATCTCATTCAGGAAGAACTTAAATATTATGATAACGAAGAAGAAAAATCCCTTAAAA